>JAKSPZ010000021.1 GCA_024404395.1 Clostridia bacterium
AGGGGTGAAGAGGGGGCGGGGGGGGGAGCAGTCAGTGAGAACGGGAGAGCGGTGCAGCGGGGGAGCGGGGATCAGGTTGAAAATGGCAAGGGAAAGGCTCGTCAGGGTGAAATAGTACATCATTTCGTAGATGTAGCGGGGGATGGAGCCCAGCACGGGTTCGATGACCGCTTCACCCATGGTGATCCCGTTGGTGATCAGCATGTTCAGGGGGATGTAGGTGTAGCTGCGTCCGCTTTCAGACATGAAGACTTTCATGCCCTGATAGACGGTGGTGAAGTTGCGGGGCAGGTCGTCGGTACTGGCGAGTGCGACGGCGGGAACATCCTTGACAAGGGCGAGGGTCACACCGAGGAACAGGTACATCACGATGCAGCCTGCCACAAAGGACAGCAGGTTTGCGGTGATGCCCGCCAGAGAGACCTTGAGGTCGTCCTTGCGATAGTTTCTGAAATTGCGGGGATTGACGGGGACGGGCTTTGCCCAACCGATACCGATCAGCATCATCATGATGACGCCGATGGGGTCCAGATGCTTGGCGGGATTGATGGTCACGCGCCCCATCATCCGAGCGGTGGGGTCGCCGCAGCGCTCCGCCACATAGCCGTGGGCGGCTTCATGGAGGGAGATTGCAAGCAGACGTCCCGGCAACGCGAGGAGAAGGAAGATCAGCGTCTGTCTGGGATTGTTGAAAAGACTTTCGAGAATGCCTAATCGCATGATATACTCCTGAAATTTGATACCGTTATTATAACACAGAACCCCGTCTCGCGGGAGACGGGGCAGTAAAAATTCTGTGAACGCTGTCTGATGCGGATCATTGCATAGACTTGGGTTTGCCCAGAATCTCGGACCAGATGACGGCGTTGCGCATGGCGGAGACGTCAAGGGTTGCAGCCTTGCGACGAGCGTAGGGAGACTCCTGCGCAGCGCTGCGGAGACGCTGCATGGCGTCGAAATCGCCTTCCGCGTCATGATGCTGCAGGGAACCGCCCATGCAGCCGTGCTCGTCATCAAAGGAAAATCCGCTCGCAGTCTCATGAGACAGGGAGCCGCCGACGCAGCCGTGCTCGTCCGTGAAGGACATTCCTTCGCTCGAGTAGCCTTCGCCGCTCACAGAGGGGGTAACAGGCACGTCGCGAAGCGGCTGAGCCGCGGGTGCGGGCGCCGCGGGTCTGACCGCAGGCGCCGCAGTCCGCATCTGCTGCAAGGTGGGATTCATGGCTTGCTTCCGCTGTTTGTTGCGGCGTGATCTTTTGGCGATCCAGATGGGTAAGCAGACATACACCAGGATCATAAAGATCGTGCTGCCGATTTTATCCATGGGATGACCACCTTTCGGTTATCAGGCTTCGTCGTTCTTCTCCACGGGTGCGCCGGTGCCGGCGATGGCTTCGCGCATCTTGGTGTCGGATACGACGTTCTGCATCTTGTAATAATCGAGTACGCCCAGATTGCCGTTGCGCAGGGCTTCTGCCATTGCCTTCGGGACCTCGGCCTCTGCGGCGACGACCTTTGCGCGCATCTCCTGAACTTCCGCGACCATTTCCTGTTCGCGGGCGACTGCCATGGCGCGGCGCTCTTCGGCCTTGGCCTGAGCGATGCGGCGATCGGCCTCCGCCTGATCCATCTGCAGCTGTGCGCCGACGTTGCGGCCGACGTCTACGTCTGCGATGTCGATGGACAGGATCTCATAGGCGGTACCTGCGTCGAGACCCTTGCTCAGAACGGTGTGGCTGATGAGGTCGGGGTTTTCCAGAACGGCCTTGTGGGTCTCGGAAGAACCGACGGTGGTGACGATACCTTCGCCGACACGGGCGATGACGGTCTCTTCACCGGCGCCGCCGACCAGACGGGAGATGTTGGCGCGGACGGTGACACGGGCCTTTGCACGCAGCTCGATGCCGTCCTTTGCGATGGCGGCGACAACGGGGGTCTCAATGACTTTGGGGTTGACGCTCATCTTGACGGCTTCTTCAACATTACGACCTGCCAGGTCGATGGCAAGGCTCTTTTCGAACTCCAGGGGGATGCCTGCGCTCTGGGCGGAGATGAGGGCGTTGATGACGCGGTCGACATTACCGCCGGCCAGCAGATGCGCCTCAAGCTTGTTGCGGTTGACGTTGATGCCGGCTTTCTGAGCCTTGATCAGGGCACGGACGATCTTGGAGGGATTGATGCGGCGCAGGCGCATACCCATCATGCTGAAGATGGAGACGTGCACACCCGAAGCCATGGCTTCGATCCAGAGACCGACGGGGAAGAAGGTCAGGAAGATGATGAGCAGGACAAGAACACCGAAAATTGCTACGAGGGTGAGAATCATGGGATCCATTATTTGTTTCCTCCTTCGATTTTGCGGACGAGTATGCGGTTTCCGTCGATACTGACGATCTCAATATCGGCGTTCGCTTCGATGAATTCGCCGTCGGAGACTACGTTCAGACGACGGCTGTCAAACAGACCGATGCCTGCGGGACGCAGCAGTGTCTGCGCGGTGCCGCGGGTGCCGATCGGAATGATCGTGTTTTCTTCGCTGCCGTTGACGCTGTCATTCAGCACCAGCGGGGAGCGGCTGAGCCGTCCTTTCGAGAGAGAGCGGACGACGATGATAAAGACGAGGGCGAGGAAGACAACACTGATGAGGACGAGGATAAGCGCTTGTGGGGCGGTGGGTTGCATGAACACGATGCCCAACACCAGCATGACCGTGCCGGAGATGCCCGGCAGACCGAATCCCGGGAGGTACATTTCCGTGATGATCAGTGCATAGCCGAGGATCATCAGGATCAATGCCGGGACATGAGCGGCCAACATTGCAAAGAATTCGCTCAAAATACATCAACTCCGTTCGTTATGCCGCATTCTCGAGCGCAATCGTGCCGAGGGTGCCTTCATAGCACCGTTTGCAGCCTTCGTTAGTGACGTTGTCTTCTCCGATCCCGTCGATCATCCATTCGGGGATGAGTCTCGGGACATCCATGTCCGAACAATCGGGGTCGCTGTGGCGCTTTTTGCCGCCGTGGATCGGCTGCCAGACCATTTCATTAAGACAATCATCGGTGCAGACAGAGAATCCGTAGCGAATCGATCCGATCAGCAGCCAGCAGTGGTAATTGCCTTCGATAAAGTGGATGGACTTTTTACCGTCGTACGCCTTATCGGGGAAATCAAAGTATGAGTAGTATTCACTGCTCAACTCGCTTCCTTCAGTTTCGACGGTGATGGCTTTGATTTGGTTCCCATCTGCGTAGACACTTGCGGTAACGCCGTTCTCGGACGAAAAGACCAGCAAGCCGCTCCTGTCGATCTTGCCTTGAACGCCGAACAGCGTCTCAAGCGTGTCAACGTCAGGCAGGGTGACGGCTTGTGCCGAGAACAGCAGGAGCAGCGCCAGACACAGGGCGATCGTTCGTTTCATGGATATTATACACCTCATATAAACTCTATATGAATTGCGCATTGAATAATTCGGCGTAGTAGCCGCCCGCGGCCATGAGCTCGTCATGGGTGCCCTTCTCCACGATCTCGCCGTCCTTCACTGCAAGGATGCAGTCGGCGGAACGGATGGTGGACAGGCGGTGGGCGATGACAAAGCAGGTCTTGCCCGCCATCAGGTCCAGCATGGCGCGACGGATGAGCACCTCCGTGCGGATGTCAACGTTGGAGGTCGCTTCGTCGAGGATCAGCAGTCCGGCGGGGCGCAGCATGGCACGGGCGATGGTGATGAGCTGCTTTTGTCCCTTGGAAAGGTTGACGCCGTCCTCCGTGATGAAGGTGTCGTAGCCGTGGGGAAGGCGGGTGATCATTTCGTGGATGTGCGTCTTCTTCGCGGCTTCGATGACCTGCGCTCTGTCGGCATTGGGGGTACCGTAGGCGATGTTGTCATGAATGGTACCGTTGAACAGCCACGTCTCCTGCAGGACCATGGTCAGGGCGTTGCGCAGGCTCTCGTGGGTGACAGCGGCGATGTCCTGACCGTCGATGACGATGGTGCCCTTCTGCGGATCGTAGAACCGCATCAGCAGGTTGACGATGGTGGTCTTGCCCGAGCCCGTGGGTCCGACGATGGCGATGACGCTGCCCGAAGGTGCGGTGAGATTCACATTCTTCAGGATCTCGCGTTCGGGAACGTAGTGGAAGCAGATGTCCTTGAATTCCACCTGACCGCCCGTGAGAACGAGGGGCTTTGCGCCATTGGGATCGGCGATCTCCTCATCTTCCTCCAGAAGGGTGAATACACGTTCGGCGGCGGCCATGGCGGACTGGAGCTCGCTGAAGATGTTGGCGGCCTCGTTGATAGGACCGGAGAACTTGCGGGAATACAGTACGAAAGAGGAGATGTTGCCCAGAGACAGCTTTCCGCCCAGGAAGAGCAGCGCACCGAAGACGCTGACCAGCGTCAAGGACAGGTTGTTGATGAAATTGACCGAAGGACCTGTGACGCTGGCATAGTATTCGGCATTGTAGTAAGAGGTGACGGCGTCCTCATTGCGCTCGTCGAAGCGGTCGAGAACGGCGTCCTCGCGATGATAGGCGCGGGTGATCTTCAGTCCCGACACATGTTCTTCCACGAAGGCATTCAGCTGTCCGAGGGAAGCGGAGCGCTTCTTGTACAGCGGACGGATCTTACGTGTCATGGTGCGGGTGAACAGTACGGAAAGGGGAACGGTGAAGATGAAGACGATCACCAGCAGGGGCGAGATGCGCACCATCATGGAGAAGGCACCCACGACGGTGATGATGCTGGTGAGAATCTGTACCAGATCGTTGGAGAGGGATTCGTTGATGGTGTCGATGTCGTAGGAGATGTGGCTCAGCATGTCGCCCGTCATATGACGATCAAAGTAATCCACGGGCATCCGCATGAACTTGGCGAAGACGTCATCGCGCATGGCGCGGACGGTGCGCTGGCTCAGGAACAGGACGAGCAGCGCACAGACGTAACCCAGCACCGCCGAAACGATGTACAGGACGAGCATCTGCTTGGCATAGTAGAAGACCAGTTCGAAGTTGACGTGACCGACGGTGGCGTCGATGGCGTAGCCACAGAGGCGCGGGCCGATGAGCTGGCAGACGTTGGAGACAACGGTTGCGATCAGGGCGCCCAGCAGCAGCGGCCAGCTCTTCAGCATGTAGCGGAAGAGCGTCCGCAGAGTCTTGCCGGTATTCTTCGGCTTCTGAATGTTTTCGTTTCTCAGCGGCATACGTCTCCTCCTTCCGTTTCGCCCGCCTGTATGGCGGCGATGGAGCCGTAAAGGGGACAGCTTGCCATCAGCGTTTCGTGGTCACCGAAACCGACGGTCTGACCTTCGTTCAGCACGAGAATGCTGTCGGCGCTGCGGACGGAACTGACGCGCTGGGAGATCAGCACAAGCGTCGTATCGGGATAGTTTCTCGTCACGGCACTGCGCATATTGGCATCGGTCTGATAGTCCAGCGCGCTGGCGGAATCGTCGAGGATGAGGATCTCGGGATTGCCTGCGAGGGCACGGGCGATGAGCAGACGTTGACGCTGTCCGCCGGACAGGTTGTTGGCCTTGGCGTGAACGGGCGTATCCAATCCCTGAGGCAGCTTTTCGATGAACTCCATTGCCTGAGCGCAGCGTGCGGCTTTGAGGACATCTTCCTCGGGAATGTCCCGTCCGAGGGTGATGTTGTCGCGGACGGTGCCGATGAAGAAGGCATCGGACTGGAAGGCGACACCGAAAAGGCTGTGCAGTCGGGTGTTGGGAATGGAGGGAAGGGCTTCGCCGTTGATATAGATGCGCCCCTCATTCACGGGATAGAAGCGCTGCAGCAGGCGGATAACGGTGGTCTTGCCGCTGCCCGTCGGTCCGATGATGCCGAGTACACTGCCCTTTTTGATGCCGAAGGAGAGGTGGGAGATGTCGTTCTTCACACCGTTGTAGGAGAAGGAGACATCGTCAAAAACGATATGGTCATCCGTTTCGATGGAAGGCAGCGGGATGACGGGATCGTCCTCGGGAAGGTTGAAAAGATCTTCAACGCGGGCGGCGGAAGCGGTCATCTTGGACAGCATGACGAACATCTTGTTGATGGACAGCATGGCGTTCAGGATGATGGTGAAGTAGGTCAGAAATGCGATGATACGGCCCGTCTCTGTCTTGCCTGAGGCGATGAGGTAGGCGCCGGTGACGACGACGGCTGTCAGTCCGCCGTTCAGCAGCAGGTTCATGACGGGATTGGTGGCTGCCATGACCGCATTGGCCTTGGTCTGTCGGTTGGACAGTTTTACGGAGTCGGCATGGAAACGGGCGACTTCATCCTCACCCTTGGAGAGCGCACGGATGATGCGGATGCCCGCGAGATCGTCTCTGACGGTGCGGATCATGATGTCGATGGCTTGCTGAACACGGGTGAACAGGGGAATGCCCTGCTTTGAGATGATGAAGATGGCGGTCGCCAGCAGGGGCAGCGTGGCCAGCAGGACGAGACTGAGCCGGAAGTCCAGCATCAGGGTGACGGTGATGCCGCCGAGCAGCAGAATGGGCGCACGGACACCAAGACGCTGCATGCGGGCGATGCAGGTGTTGATGTTGTAGGTATCGGTGGTCAGTCGGGCGATGAGGCTGGGCACAGTGATCGTGTCGATCTGCCGCGTGGAGAGATGCTCGGTCTTTTTGAAGAGATCGTGGCGCAGGGAACGGGTGCGATCGCGGGCGACGGCGGAGGCTCGACGATTGGCGATGACGTTGCCTGCCAGCGCGAGCACGGCACAGAGCCCCATCACCAATCCCCAGAGAACGATGGCGACACGATTGCCGGTGGGTGCTACGTTATCGATGAGGTGGGAGAGGATCCACGGCAGCGCGAGGTCCATGATCGTTCCCAAAAACTTGATGAGGAAGCCGAAGAACATGGCTGCAGCGTAAGGCTTCATGTATTGAGCTACTTTGCGCATGGGTCGACCTCCTTTTCATTAAAATGTCCCGTCTCGTTTAGGAGACGGGACGTTTGATTTTTGGTTTTTATCAGCTGTGTGCCCAGTTGTAGGCAGCGCGGATGGCAGCCTGATGGCTCTCGTTGACCTTGTCGGTGCCGTGGGTCTTACTGTTGACCATGTGGAGGCAGAAGACGCCGTCATAACCGTTGTTGGGGATCAGCGGATTGCCGTTGGTGTGATACTGGGTGTTGATGGCGCAAGCCACGTACTTGCTGCCCTTAATCAGGATGACGGGGCGGGAATCCCAGGAGAACTTGCCGCCGCAGATTTCGTACATGACCTTGGTGTCGGCTGCGGTGCAGGGTTCGAAGTCGCCGTGGTTGCTGCCGCCGTTGCGGTAGACGTTGAAGGAACGACCGGACATGATGTCGTAGATGATCGCGGTCTCGCCCTTCTTGACGACATCGCTGCCGCCCTTGAACCAGTCGAGCATGACGACCTGCTTGCGAGGATCGCTGGAAGGTGCGCTGACACTGACCTTCTTGTTGCTGACGGTATTAAGCGGGACGTAGCAGGTGATCTTGCCGCTCTTATCCTGGATGCGCCAGAAATCACCCTCACGACCGACGATGTAGACATCGGTGTTCACAGGCAGAGGACCTGCGGTTCTGGAAGAGGTGGTCGCATACTGATAGGCAGGGGTAGTCGCAGAAATATAACCGTGCATACGGTTGCAAAGTGTGATATAATAGAGGGGAATGTACGCAGTCTTGCCGCTGTGCTGGACCTGTGCCCAGTAACCGTTGATGGCGGTGACCTTTACACGGAATCCCTGCGGCACGCCGACAGAGGGTGCGCCGGTGGTGGGGGCGGCGTAAACGCTGGTATTGGCGTTGATGAAACAGGAAATAGACGCAGCAGACGCCGTCATACACATCACCAGCATGATCGTCGTAGCAATCAGCAGGACGCGCAGTAAGCGATTAAATCGATTAAGCATAATTTCACCTGTACTTTCCATAGGTTCCGACCATAGATGTCGGGATCATTCAGAGTTCCATGTGCCTATTATATTGCAAAATTATGTCAATTGCAAGCGTTTTTTGCTGAAATCACGAAATTTTCATACGTTCAGGCAAAATTTAGTCAAATTTTTGCCTAAATTAGCCAGTTAACAGAAGGTGCTTGAAGCAAATTTGGATATGTGATACACTTTTTGCATAGGGAGGAGGGGCAAAAATGGCGGATGTAACGATCATCGGCGGCGCAAATGCCGACATCGGCGGTTTCCCCGAGACGGCTGCCGTAGCCGAAGATTCCAATCCCGGTAAGGTGCGCATCTCCGCAGGCGGCGTCGGCAGAAACATTGCGGCCAATGCGGCTCTGATGGGCTTGAATACCGCACTTGTGGCAGCGTTCGGCGGCGATTACAACGGCGAATGGCTCCGCAAGGATTGTGAGCACAACGGCATCGACCTCAGTGAAGCTTTCGTTTTTCCCGAAGAAAACACGTCTACCTACTTATATATCGCAGATGAAACGGGTGATATGCGCCTGGCGATCAACGACATGGCGATCACTCAGCGACTGACACCCGAAGCACTGCAGCCCAAGATTGAGAAGCTCAATCGCTCTTCTGCCGTGGTGCTGGATGCGAATCTGCCCCCGCGTACCATTGAGTGGCTGGGCGAGCAGCTGGCCGCGCACCTCATCGCGGAC
>JAKSPZ010000210.1 GCA_024404395.1 Clostridia bacterium
AGTACAACACGTTTGCATTATGTGAAGAATGTGTTATAATGATAGTGTATGAGCCGAAATCTCCCCCATACTGCGGTAATAGCTGCGCTCTGCGCAGTTGTTATAAAAAATTTTTGGAGGTAAGACCCATGAAGAAAATGATCGCCCTCGTTATTGCCCTGATGCTCATCCTGACCTGCGCTTTCGCGGAAGAGTTCCGTGTCGGTATGGAATGCAACTACGCCCCCTTCAACTGGACTCAGGTCGAAGCGGACGAGAACACCGTGCCCATCTCCGACGGCACCGGTTATGCCGGCGGCTACGATGTTGAGATCGCCAAGCAGATCGCCGAAGGCCTTGGCCGTGACCTGGTCATCGTCAAGCTGGAGTGGGACGGCCTGATCCCCGCCCTGCAGTCCAACATGATCGATGCCGTCATCGCCGGTATGTCTCCCACCGCCGAGCGCAAGGTCGTCGTCAACTTCTCCGATGCCTACTATCATTCCGATCTGGTCATCGTCGTCCGCAAGGACAGCCCCTACGCCAATGCCACCCAGCTGTCTGACTTCGCAGGCGCCAAGATCACCGGTCAGCTGAACACCTTCCACTACACCGTTATCGATCAGATCGAAGGCGTTCAGAAGATGGCAGCCATGGATACCTTCCCCGCAATGATCGTCGCCGTCACCTCCGGTGTTGCCGACGGCTACATCTCCGAGCGTCCCGGCGCCGTCTCCGCTTGCGCCGCCAACGCCGACCTGACCTTCGTCACCTTCGAGACCGGCTTCGAAGCCTCCGAAGAAGACACCTCCATCGCCGTTGCCATGCGTCAGTCCGACACCGAGCTGCTGGCTCAGGTCAACGAGATCCTGGCAGGCATCGATGAGGATACCCGCAACACCGTCATGGACAACGCGGTCCTCAACCAGCCCGTCGTCGCCGACTAATCATCAACGCATCAAGTGGGGAAGATCCGGGTCGGATCTTCCCCGTTATCTGTCATTAAGGAGTCATTAGCATGCCGACAGCACAATCCGGTTTCTTTGAGTGGGTCTGGTATTTCCTCAGAACCTACGGCACCATGTTCATCCGCGGCGCGGGAACGACCCTGTTCATCGCCCTGACGGGTACGCTGGTGGGCTTTGTCATCGGTCTCGCCGTCGGCGTGATCCGCACGGTGCCCGTCCGCGACGAGGACAGCGCCCTGTTCAAGATCTTCATGAAGATCGTCCGCGCACTGCTGGGCGTCTACATCGAAGTCTTCCGCTCCACCCCCATGATCGTGCAGGCCATGGTCATCTACTACGGCTGCGCACAGGTGTTCCATCTGAACCTGCCCACATTGCTGGCGGGCTTCGTCATCGTCTCCATCAACACCGGCGCCTACCTCTCCGAGATCGTCCGCGGCGGCATCCAGTCCGTCGATGTGGGACAGCGTGAGGCGGCGGCGGCCATCGGTATGGCTCACGGCAAGACCATGCTCCATGTCATCCTGCCTCAGGCCATCCGCAACATCCTGCCTGCACTGGGCAACGAGTTCATCGTCAACATCAAGGATACTTCGGTGCTGAACGTCATCTCCGTTACGGAGCTGTTCTTCATCTCCAAGTCCGCGGCAGGTACCTTCTTCAAGTACTTTGAGGTCTTCTTCATCACGTCTGTCATCTACTTCGTGATGACCTTCGTCACCACCCGCCTCCTGCGCATGCTGGAGAAGAAGATGGACGGTCCCGAAAACTACACCATCCACGGCTCCCAGACCGTGCCCGAGGGCGAGATGAAGATCAGCGAAGCCCCCGTGGGCGAGGAAGCCGAAGTGCTCCGCGGCAATACCGAGGCGCATCTGCCCGCAGCGGAACCCGTGCCCGATGTCAAGGTCGGCAACGAGACCGTGCTGTCGGTGAAGCATCTGAGCAAGTCCTTCGGCGATCACGAAGTCCTGCGCGATGTTGATTTCTCCGTCACCAAGGGCTCTGTCGTCTCCATCCTCGGCTCCTCCGGTTCGGGCAAATCCACCCTGCTGCGCTGCATGAACCGCCTTGAGAATCCCTCCGGCGGCGAAGTGGTCTTCAACGATTCCGTTGTCGGCGGCAAGGGCTTCAACCTGAACGCCTACCGCACCCATGTGGGTATGGTCTTCCAGCAGTTTAATCTGTTCGCCAATATGACCGTCATGGAGAACTGCGTGGTCGGTCAGATGCGCGTGCTCCACAGAAGCCGCGCCGAGAGCGAGAAGCGCGCCATGCACTATCTGGAGACCGTCGGCATGCTGGCCTATGTCAACGCCAAGCCCCGTCAGCTTTCGGGCGGACAGAAGCAGCGCGTTGCCATCGCCCGCGCCCTGGCCATGGATCCCGAGGTCCTGCTCTTTGATGAACCCACTTCCGCCCTCGATCCCGAGATGGTCGGCGAGGTTCTGGAGGTTATGAAGCGCCTGGCCAAGACGGGTCTCACCATGCTGGTGGTCACCCACGAGATGGCCTTCGCCCGCGATGTTTCCGACCGCGTGGTCTTCATGGATGAAGGCGTTATCGTGGAGGATACCAAGCCCGAAGAGCTCTTCACCAACCCCAAACACCCCCGCACCCGCGCCTTCCTGGCGAGGATCCTGCAGAACTAAAACCCCGCCTCGGCAACCGCCGAGGCGGTTTCCATATGTGACACTGCAATTTGTGCCAACCCTCTCCGTCACCTGTGGCTCCCTTTGCAAAGGGAGCTGTCAGCGCAGCTGACTGAGGGATTGAA
>JAKSPZ010000211.1 GCA_024404395.1 Clostridia bacterium
AAAAGCTTCGCGGGTCTTGTCCTTTTTGACGACGACCAGCGGTACGATATCGACGCGCTCATAGGTCGTAAAACGACGGGCACAGCTATCGCACTCTCGACGGCGACGGATGGTGGTACCATCCTCGCTCTGACGCGAGTCTACGACGTGGCTCTGAAGTTTACCGCAAAAGGGACATCTCACAGGTTCTCACCTCATACGTTAACATTATACACAAAAACTTTCCAGTAGTCCAGTGTTTTTTTAACTTTCGTTACGAAATTGACTATATTTTCTTGGATTTAACCTTGTGCAGCCCTATCTTACAACAGATCAAACATGTTCATCTGCTGGCTTCCCGAGCGTCTCCAATGGGGTGCTAACTTGTCCAGATCCACTTCGGCAAGGTCGGCAACGGGCGCCGCACCGGCGGAGATCAACGCTGCCGTGGAGGGATGTCCCGTCCACGCATAGATCCATTCCGCATACTTGCCGTGGACCGCTTCAACCTCTGCACGCTTGCCGTCCGTGTTGCAGACAAATGCCGCGTCAGACAGTGCAAAGATCAGTCGGTTTCGATTGGCTGCGTGGCTGACGGTCAGCATCGCTTCGGGATGTTCCGTGCAGATGATGCCCGCACGACCCGCGTCCAGCAGCGATTTGATCGTCTCATTCTCCATATGCTCGTACATGTTTCCGCCGAGCACATCGATCAGCGTTCCGCCGAATTCGACCACCGCGTCCAAGGCGACCTTGGATACGCCGGGTTCACCGCCCGTAATGATGCTGAAACCGTGCGCAGTGGCATTCTGAACCAGCTTGCGAATACCGTTTCGAAGTTCGGGTGTGGTTCGGACGCCGCTGTTGCCGAGGATGGAGATCGCAGGACGTTCAAACAGGTCATAATTGCCGTGATAGTAGTAGTAGATGGGCGCGGCATCCTTGAGATACGTGCGGATACGCTCGGCGTATTCACGGTTAAAGGTGCAGACCACATCGATGTCCTTCAGCAGCAGCTTTTCGATCAGAATGCCCATCTGAACATTTCGATTGACCAGACCATAGATGCGGTACGCCTCATCGTCTTCCATGTTGAGCGTGGTGGTGAGCTGATAGACGTCCGTTCCCTGAAGGGCACCCACCCGCTTGAGCGAACTGTCCTTGACCTGTTTTTCCAGACGTCTGAATTCCTTCGTGCTCAACGGGCGCTGGTACTCTTCATGATCCGGGAGCAGCGCCATGGTCAACAGCAGCGCCGCAAAGGCATCTCTATCATAGGACAACATGGTCATACTCCCCTTTCATTCGTTCAGTTTCCAGAGTGGGCGCGATCATAATCTTCCCACAGCGGACGATACTTGGCAACATTCTCCTCATGCTCGTCCTTGGTACGGGCAAAAGCAAGAATACCGGAGCCGGGCTCGGTGGCACAGAAGTAGAGATAATTGTCCGCGATATACGCCTCATCGGGATGGAGCGCCGCTTCGATCGCCGCAATGGAAGGATTGCAGATGGGACCCGCGGGCAGTCCCTGAATGACATACGTATTGTATGCGTTGATCGTGGTCAGCTCTGCATCACTCAAAACCAGCTTGTTGTCGCCGCTGAGGTAAGTGACGGTGGGATCGCTCTCGAGGCGGATGCCCTGCGCAAGACGGTTGTGGAAGACTGCCGAAACGCGGGCATAGTCGATGGGATTGGCCGCTTCTTTCTCGATCATGGACGCCAGCGTCAGCGTCTGATCCATGGTCAGCGGGGTCTGGAACGTCTCGACCGCGGAGTAATTGCCTTCCTCGTCTACCGCGTACTCGGTGTTGTCCGCATAGAACGTTCTGTCGACAACATTGTTGTCCTGCTTCAGCAGCGTTGCAATGATGCTCTCGGGCGTTGCGGACAGGAAGATACGATAAGTATCGGGCGCGAGATAGCCTTCGAGGGCATACTTGCGCTTGTCGGTATTGGGCGATTCGGCTGCCGCCGTCAGTGCGTAGGACGTGCCCGCAAAGCGGTCGGCGTCGTTGCAGAGGCGCAGGAACTCAGTGGTGTTGTCCAGTGCACCGATGCCCACCAGATAATTTGCGATGTCTTCGCAAGTCCAGCCGGGCACGATGGTGATTACGCGCTCGCTGGTCTGGCTGCCGTTGGTCAGCACCGTAATGACTTCATTGACGTTCATAGCGGGCGAGAGCTTGTAGGTACCGTAGCTCATAGAGCTGGCCAGACCTTCGATCTGCACCATGTATCTGAAGACCGTGCCGCTGCGGATCAGACCTGCTTCTTCGAGGTTGCTGCCGACCTTGGCGACCGTGGTTCCGCTGTCAACGACAAACTCCACGACTTCCGTACTGAGGCGATCCGCAGGCGCGAAAAGCTGACCGTAAATACGATCATAAGCCATCGTCACCATACCGATGACGATGAGCATGCTGCACAGGAAAATCATGACGGGACGGATGATCTTCCAAAGTCCCGCATACCAATACAGACCGTATTCACGTTCTTCATGGATCGTGCTCGTTGAATAGGTTTCCGCTTTGTAGGCGGCATTGTTCCCTTTGCGCCGTTTATTTCGATGCGCCATATTGACCTCCGTACAGATATCAACCCTGCGTCAGCATGTCGAGATCGACGCCGGCGACATCCGCAAGAATCTTGAAGATATCGGATATCATCCGCTGGAAGCGGAACTCCGCCAGCAGATAGGCGGATACATCCGGATTGAACTGCAGCACCGTCGCAA
>JAKSPZ010000212.1 GCA_024404395.1 Clostridia bacterium
TGCCACTGGGCGAAGGGCATGGAGCCGGAATCGTACCAGCAGTCGATGACCTCGGGGGTACGGTGCATCTTGCCGCCGCACTTCGGGCAGGTCAGGGTAACGGCGTCGATGTAGGGACGATGGAGCTCGATATCCTCGGGAACATTGTCGCCCAGCTCACGCAGTTCGGCACGGGAGCCGATGACGTGCATGTGACCGCAGTCGCAGAGCCATACCGGCAGGGGAGTGCCCCAGTAACGTTCGCGGGAAAGACCCCAGTCGATAACGTTGTCCAGGAAGTTGCCGAAGCGGCCTTCCTTGATGTTGTCCGGATACCAGTTGACGGTGCGGTTGTTGGCCATCAGTTCATCGTGAAGCGCGGTCATGCGGATGAACCAGGTGGAGCGGGCGTAGTAGATCAGGGGAGTGTCGCAGCGCCAGCAGAAGGGATAGTCATGGGTGAAGTTGGGGGCGTCGACCAGCAGACCGTGCTCGTCCAGATAGGTGAGGATCAGCGGATCGGCCTTCTTGACGAAGATACCGCTCCACAGGGTCTCGGCGGTCAGTTCGCCCTTGTTGTTGACCAGCTGCAGGAAGGGGATCTTGTTCTCGCGGCCGACGCGGGCGTCGTCTTCACCGAAGGCGGGTGCCTGATGAACGACACCGGTACCGTCGGACATGGTGACGTAGTCGTCACAGACGACCTGCCATGCGTTGTCGGCATTCTCAACGCCCTGGATGGCGGCGCGCTGGAAGTCGAACAGAGGCTCGTAGCGCAGGCCCTTCAGTTCGCTGCCGGGGAAGGTGACCTTATCGGTGATCTCCTTTTCGCCGATGATGGCGGGGATCAGGGCTTCGCCCATGATGATGGTACGGCCTTCGCAGACGAAACGGGCGTAGGTCTCATTGGGGTTGACGCAGAGAGCGCCGTTGCTGGGCAGGGTCCAGGGCGTGGTCGTCCAGGCGTAGATGAAGGTGTTCTCCTGACCGATGACCTTGAAGCGGACGACGGCGGAACGTTCCTTGACTTCCTTGTAGCCCTGAGAGACTTCGTGGCTGGACAGAGCGGTGCCGCAGCGGGGGCAGTAGGGAACGACCTTGTGGCCCTTATAGAGGAGACCCTTGTCGGCGATCTGCTTCAGAGACCACCACTCGGACTCGATGTAGTTGTTGTCGTAGGTGATGTAGGGCGTTTCCATGTCGGCCCAGTAGCCGACGCGCTCGCTCATCTTTTCCCACTCGCCCTTGTACTTCCAGACGGACTCTTTGCACTTCTGGATGAAGGGCTCGATGCCGTAAGCTTCGATCTGCTCTTTGCCGTCCAGACCGAGGAGCTTTTCGACTTCCAGCTCAACGGGCAGACCATGGGTGTCCCAGCCGGCCTTGCGGAGGACTTTCTTGCCCTTCATGGTCTGGTAGCGGGGGATCAGGTCCTTGATGGCACGGGTCTCGATGTGACCGATGTGGGGCTTGCCGTTGGCCGTCGGGGGGCCGTCGTAAAACGTGAAGACGTCACTGCCTTCGCGCTGGTCGATGGACTTTTTGAAGATGTTGTTCTCGTTCCAGAAACGGATGACTTCCTGCTCGCGGGACAGGAAATCCAAGTTCGGAGAAACCTTTTCAAACATTCCGATATCCTCCCAAGTAAAAATGAAAACAGTCCTCGCCCGAATTGGGACGAAGACTCGCGGTACCACCCAAATTGACGTCAAAAGACGTCCGCTTGTGCTCGCTGTAACGGGCGAACCCGACGCGGCTTACTGACTTTCGTGTTCAGCCTGTTGCTCAGAGGGGATTCCCCGATCGCTGCGCCGTCCGAACTTCCACCGACCTTCGGCTCGCTATGCGGTGCTTCTGCGGTCAGGCGCTTCTCTTCAACGCATGATATACTTTGATTATACCGATTTTTCGGCGGATGTAAACAACCCCGATGTTAAACATGTTGCACAAACATGGCATATTCATGTTTTGTCGGTACTTTTGTTTCAGAACAGACGCCGCTTCTTCGGATTTGCTTCTGCAAGCGCTGCCTTGTAAGTCTTATTGTCGGGCGCCTGCTGGCAGGCGAAGGACAGATACATCTTGGCTCTACCTCTGTTGCCCACTCGGAGCTGTGCCCGACCGAAGAGGTAGTTCCATTCCGCGCAGCGGGTGGTCATCCTGCCAAGCACCAGCTTGGCGGTGTCATAGGCGCCGCTTTCGATGAGCTTGGCTGCTTCTTCCAGCCCGCTCTCCTCGTTGTCGACGATGACCGAGGGCTTGTTCTCATTGAGACAGATCTTGTAGGCGGCATTGATCTCCGCCATTTTCTCGTTTGCCCAATCGCGTTCGGGACCCTGGGCGAAACGATCGGGGTGCCAGCGGCGGGCGAGGGCGCGGTAGGCAGCGCGGATCTCTTCCTTGGTTGCCGTTCTGGAGATATTCAGTATGCCGAAGGCGTCCATGCGTTGCCTCCCTTCCTGCTAATAAAAACCCGAACCGCCCGTGATGTGGGAGCGGTTCGGGTGATCCTTATTGCGATCAGCCGACGCTGTTGGGCTGTGCGGCGGTCGTGTCTTCGGGCTCGGCGACGGGTTCTTCGACCGTCTCGGGCTCGCTTTCAACAACGGGTGCTTCGGTGGGTTCTGCCTCGACCACAGGTGCCTCGGTGGGGGTGACCTCAACGGGCTCGATGGTGTCAACGATCTCGGTGTTGGCGGTGATGCCTTCATCGG
>JAKSPZ010000213.1 GCA_024404395.1 Clostridia bacterium
TTGGAAGCGTGGTGTAAGCATGGTAACAATCAATACAAACGGAATGGATCACAAGGCTCTGAATGAAGCCATTCGCAATTCGGACGGCAACGTCATTCTGGACAACTGCTGCGGTCAGCGTTTCATCGCTGCGGGCGCGTCCGATATTCATGTGACGATCAACGGCATCCCCGGAAACGCGCTGGGCGCCTATCTAAACGGCGCAGAGATCCTCGTTAACGGCAACGCACAGGACGCCGTCGGTGATACCATGAACGACGGTTGTGTTATCATCAATGGAAATATTGGCGATGCTGCAGGATATGCCATGCGCGGCGGCGAAATATACGTCCGTGGAAACGCGGGCTATCGCGCCGGCATCCACATGAAGGAATACAAGGAAAAGTGCCCCGTGCTGGTCGTCGGCGGAAGCTGCGGCAGCTTTCTCGGCGAGTATCAGGCGGGCGGCAAGATCATCGTCCTCGGACTGGACGACGGTAAGCGCATCGTCAGCAATTTCCCCTGCACGGGTATGCACGGCGGCAAGGTCTTCCTGCGCACAACAGGCGAAGACATCAAGCTGCCGCAGGGCGTCACCGCAGAGCTGATCTCCGGCGCAGCACTGTCCGAGATCGCGCCTTTCATCCATCGCTTCTGCGTCGCTTTCGGCACCGATGAAGAATCGATCCTCGCTTCCACCTTCCTTCGCATCACCCCCGACAGTCGCAATCCTTATAAACAAATGTACGTCGCCAACTGACGTTCAGTGAGGTTTTGTTATGAAGTATACAGAGCAGGAAGTCATGCAGTTTGTTATGGAGGAAGACGTCAAGTTCATCCGTCTCGCCTTTTGTGATGTGAGAGGCGAACAGAAGAATGTCTCCATCATGCCGGAAGAGCTGAAGCGTGCCTTTGAGCACGGCATCTCCATCGACGGTTCCGCCATTGCGGGCTTCGGCGGAGGTGTCCATTCGGATCTCTTCCTGCATCCCGTCGCCGACACGCTGTCTACCCTGCCCTGGCGTCCCGAGCACGGACGCGTGGTCCACATGTTCTGCAATGTGACCTACCCTGATGGACGCGTCTTCGAGAACGATACCCGCTACATCCTGAAGCAGGCCATCGAGGAAGCCAAAAAGGCGGGCTACACCTTCTATTTCGGTGCCGAGATGGAATTCTATCTTTTCAAACTGGATGAGGAAGGCGAGCCCACGAACACCCCCTACGACAAGGCGGGCTATATGAGCATCGCGCCCGCGGACAAGGGCGAAAATGTCCGCCGCGAAATCTGCCTGACGCTGGAACAGATGGGCATCCATCCCGAATCCTCCCATCATGAGGAAGGTCCCGGTCAGAACGAAATCGACTTCCGCTATTCCGATGCGCTGTCCGCCGCGGACAACGCCATCACTTTCCGCACCGTTGTGCGCACCATCGCCGCACTCAACGGTCTGCACGCAGATTTCTCCCCCAAGCCTCTGAAAGGCGCGCCCGGCAGCGGCATGCACATCAACATGTCCGTAAAGGACAAAGCAGGCAATATGCCCCTTCAGGACATGATGGCGGGCGTGCTCGACAAGATCCCCGAGATGACCGCCTTCCTGAATCCCTGCGATGCCTCTTACGAGCGTCTCGGCAGCCACAAGGCACCTTATATCATCTCCTGGAGCAAAGAGAACAGATCTCAGCTCATCCGTATTCCCGCCGCCCACGGCGAGTATAAGCGCGCGGAGCTCCGTTCCCCCGATCCCAGCGCCAACCCCTATCTGGCCTTTGCGCTGATGATCTACGCGGGTCTCCACGGCATCAAGAACCATCTGCAGCTGCCCGAGCCGGCGGATATCAATCTGTTCACCGCCGACGAAGAGACCCTGTCTCACTTCCGTCGTCTCCCCGCGACCAAACCCGATGCCATCGCCGCGGCAGCCAACAGCGAGTTCATTCGCGGCTGCCTGCCCGAAATGATGATCCGTACCTTCTGCAGCATCTGAACCGACTCTGCCATATCAACAAAGGAGGAAATGAAGCTTGCTGCTTGAGGAGAAAACTTATCGGGTCTTGTTGGTCTCATCGTCCCAACGCTTTGTCGAGACCGTGAAACCGCTTGTGCTGGACCTGTTATCCGACAGGCTGACCCTCGCGGTCTCGGCGGCGGAGGCGCGGCGATTGATGCTGGATCAGCAGTACGACATCGTCATCATCAACGCGCCGCTGACGGACGAATCGGGCACACGTTTTGCCGTGGACTGTTCCGCGGGTAAGCCTGTCGCCTGTCTGCTGATGGCGCCCGCCAATGTGTACGAGGCGCTGGATCACTCCCTGTCGTCCCGCGGCATATTTGTCTTGCAGAAACCGACCTCGACCATCGTTCTGTCACAGGGGCTCCGTTGGCTGCTCTCGGCGCGTGAGGCGCTCCGCGGCATGGAAGCCAAGGCCATGTCCGTTGAGGAGAAGATGGAGCAGATCCGACTGGTCAACCGCGCCAAGTGGGCGCTGATCGAGCATCTTCAGATGTCCGAACCCGAAGCGCACCGATACATTGAAAAACAGGCCATGGACCACAGCGTCTCCCGCAAGAAGATCGCCGAGGACATCCTGAAGATCTACGAAAACTAAAACAAGCACGAAACCGCCGAAAGCAGCTCGCGCCTGCTTGTTTGTTGATCGTTATTAGTTCTTCAGATCGTGGGTAGCTGCCAGGATGATGG
>JAKSPZ010000214.1 GCA_024404395.1 Clostridia bacterium
TCGGGAAAATGTGACCGTTGAATAAGAAGAAAGCCACTCCTCTCGGAGTGGCTTGCTTCAGGATGTTGACAAAGTCAACAGACTGCAGATGCTGAGAAAACCTGCAAGGCAAGGAAGCAAGCTTGCAATTGAGGGAGCTTAGTTAACCTAAGTGACCGAAAGTGCAAGTGCAGCTGACGCAGCAAGCAAAAAATCTTACAAATCTTGATTTGTTCAGAGATTTTTTGCGGTTGCAGGGGTTTATCAGTGTCGAAAAAACTGCCGCAAAAGCGGCAGTTTTTCTATTAATACTCCTCGTCGTCGGAGGCAAAGTTCTGGGCGCAATCGTGCACCATGCGCTTGGCTTCCGCCATCTGCTGCTCCACATCGCGGAGCAGCTTGGAGACGTCGTGGTCCAGTCTGTGACGGCGCTCGTTCGCCTTGGTCTGGGCATCGCTGATGATTCGACGGGCTTCGTCTTCCGCGCGTCTGAGGATCTCGTGCTCGGAGACCATATGATCCGCACGCTCCTGAGCATCGTCCAGTATATTCTGTCTCTCCTGCTCGGCATCGCTGCGCACCTTTTCTGCCTCGGCATTGGCCTTGCGCAGACGGGTCTGTGCTTCGACCTCCGCCTTGCTGGCAGCCTTCTCGATGCTGGTCTGTGCCACGTCGAAAAGGTGATCGCGCTGGTCATACATATTCAGACCGTACTGAATGGCCTCGGGGATATTGCCGTAGAGGTCCTTGATGATCTGATCGACCTGATCGCGATCCAGCTTGATGGACTTGCTGAAGATGGAAGTCTTGGCTTCATCGACCAGCTGCTCAAGTGCCTGCAGTGCCCTGCGGAAGTAATAGATATCATCCACATTGGCAGCCTTCTTGTCAACCATGACTCTCTGATAATCGAAGGTCTCTTCCATCTCAGTCAGAGTGCCGGCGCCTTCCATGCGTTCTTTATTTTCTTCCATTATTGCTCCCTCTTTCCCGCGTCACAACGTTGACCGAAAGCCGCGTAAATCGTATCGGCGATCTCCGCCGGAACCATCTGTTCGATGGGCATGCCGTGTGCGGCACAATCCCGAACGATGGTCGATGAAATCAAACTGTATTCAGGTCGGCAGGGCAGAAACAACGTTTCCACATTACCGATCAGGCGATTGGCTTGCGCCATCTGCATTTCGAAGTTCAGATCCTCGCCGTTGCGCAGTCCGCGGACGATGACATCCGCATTTTCCCGCTTCACGACCTCCACCAGCGTGCAGGTATCCGAAATGACCTTCACGTTCTTCAGACCCGCCGTCGCCTTTTCGAGCATCTCCTTACGGACCTCGGGCGGAAACAGATACTGCTTCGCCTGCTGAGACAGGACCGCGACGACCACCTCGTCAAACATCACTGCCGCGCGGCGGATGATGTCCAGATGACCTTCGGTGGGCGGGGCGTAGCTGCCCGCAACGATTGCCTTCATGCTTCCTGCCTCCCGATTCTGCGGATAAACTCGATGGCGGTCACGCCGTAGAATCGCACATCCACCCGTTCGAAGTTGTCGGGAATGACGATCTCCTTTTCACGGGCGCGCTCCGCGATGATCAGCGTGTCATCGGTGATCAGTCCGCGCTTTTCAAGCCGCGTGATGGCGTCGGCATAAGCCTCCAGCATGCGGTAGGGCGGATCGAGAAACACCAGATCGAAGGGCTTGCCCTGCCATGCGTCGATGGCGGAACGGTAGCCGGTGGGATAGATCTTGAGCCGTGCGTCCTTCTCGGTCTTCAGTACGGCTTCCGCATTCTTGGTGATCGCCTTCACAGCCTCACGGCTGCTGTCGGAGATGACACCGTGTGCGGCGCCGCGGCTCAGCGCTTCCAGCGTCAATGCGCCGGTGCCGCCGAACAGGTCCAGGACCTCCGCGTCATAGACGCGGCTGCCGAGAATATTGAACAGTGCGCCGCGAATCTTGTCCGCCGTCGGTCGGGTCTCTTCCCCTGCCGGCGCCGTCAGTATCCGTCCGCGGGCTGTTCCGGAAATGATACGCATAGCTCCCCCTTGGGTGTTTGTCGTAATTCTATCATAATTTATGCATATTTTCAATGCTTTTTCAAAAAAATATCAAATTTCAGGGCCTTTGGGCTGCCTTTTTGCGGTCTTCATGACTCTGGAACGGGCTTTAGCGCGTCTGCGACCCGCTTTCATGGCCGTCTCGCTGTGCGCCCAGAGCCGCGGACCCTGCAGATAGCCGATCGCCGTGACCGCGGGAAGGATGAAGGGCGTCACCATCAGCAGGACGATGATGTCCGGCGTCAGCACGGTAAAGTTGTCATGCCAGTAGACCAGGATGGGCCAATAGGGCAGGCTCACCAGCCACGATACCAGACGGCTGCCCAGCAGCAGCGTCTCACCCGCATGGACCTGCATCATAATGATGTAGAAACAGTTGATGACATAGCTCACCAGACCGCTGGCCAGCACCAGTCGGATGGCGTTGTTCTTGTTCCAAGCCTTCTTGAAGACCACAGGCTCCAGCTTTTCCGCATTGCCCGATGCCGTGACACTCTCGATGGTGGAGGTCATGGAGCAGGACTCGTGTCCCATCTGCATGCCCTGTCGGAACAAGAGATACAGGGCGATCAGCAGAACGAGCGTGCCGCCGATCACCCAGACGAGCGTATTGTCAAAGGA
>JAKSPZ010000215.1 GCA_024404395.1 Clostridia bacterium
CATGATCTCCATCATCGTCAATCCCATTGTGGAAATTGTCTGTTCCCTCGCTCTCGGTGCTGTCATGGGCGCAGTCCTTACCCAGCTTGAAAAGCTGTTCAGCTCCAATTCCAACCGTCTCTCCCTCACCATCGGCTTCGTCATTCTGACCGTCGCTCTGTCCAAGTTTGAGTGTGAGATCGGTCCCGTGACCGTCGGTTTCTCCTCCCTTCTGGTCTGCATGATGCTGGGCACCATCTTCTGCAATATGTGTCCCCTGTCCGGCGATCTGATGGAGAAGTCGGAGAAATGGACCGCACCTCTCTACGTCCTCTTCTTCGTCATGAGCGGTGCCGAGCTTGAGCTGAGCGTCTTCAAGAGCATTTCCGTCGTGGGTATCGGCATTGTCTACATCATCTTCCGCTCCCTTGGCAAATACTTCGGCGCCTACGGCAGCTGCAAGATGGCCCATTGCGATCCGCAGGTCACCAAGTACCTGGGCATCACCCTGCTGCCTCAGGCGGGTGTTGCGCTGGGCATGTGCCTGACCGCCGCCGAGCTCGGTGGTACCCCCGCTGTGATCATCCGCAATGTCGTTCTGTTCTCCGTTCTGGTCTATGAACTGGTCGGTCCGAGCCTCACCAAGAACGCTCTGACCGCCGCCGGCGACATCGTCCCCAAGAGCGACGAAGTCATCAACCGCCGCGAAGCCAAACTGGCCGCCGCAAAGATCAAGCGCGAACAGCACATCAATTCCTGATAAGCATTCCACTCAAAGCGTCGCTTTTCGAAGAAGCGGCGCTTTGTTTTTATTGCAAAGTATTCAGTTTTATGCTATGCTTAAGGTTGATGGAGTGTGATTGCATGAAGAATTGCTTGATCATCGGCGGGGCTGTCATCGATGTTTCGATCAGCTGCATTACCCCCGATATCTTCGCGCAGCATTCCATTCCTGTGGATGATGTCCGCATCGGCACAGGCGGCGATGCGTTGAATGAAGCGACCGTACTTGCGCGCCTCGGGTACAACGTTTCGCTGCTCACCAAACTCGGACGGGACAGTGCCGCAGATATGATCCGTGCACACTGCGAGCAGGTCGGTATCCGACTGTTGGATTGTGTCGATCCGACGATCTCCACTTCCGTCAATATCGTCGGTGTCACGGAGGACGGCGAACGCAGCTTCATTACCGTTCGTGATTCCAGTCTGCGCAAGCTGTCATATGCCGACATTGAGCCCTTTCTCTCTTCCGATGTCTATGTGAATGCAGACATCATCTGCCTTGCCAGTCTTTTCGTATCCCCCGCTTTGACCCACGACGATTGTGCAAAGCTATTCAGGCGTTTCAAGGCGGACGGAAAGATCGTCTGCTGTGATACCACGCGCCGAAAAAACAACGAATCCGTCGAGGATATCGCGGAGATCCTTTCAAATGTCGATTACTTCTTTCCCAACCTTGAGGAAGCAGAGTTGCTGACAGGGACACTGTCACCTGCCGACATCACGAACCGCTTTCTTGAAAAAGGCGTCGGCACGGTCCTGCTCAAGCTCGGCAAGCGCGGCTGTCTGCTGGCGGAACACGACCG
Organism: Clostridia bacterium; assembly: GCA_024404395.1. Lineage (GTDB taxonomy): Bacteria > Bacillota > Clostridia > Christensenellales > Aristaeellaceae > Faecivicinus. The sequence goes on from JAKSPZ010000215.1 coordinate 1,566, forward strand.
AAAGCGCCTCGTCTCCGCCGTTCCGTCTATCAATTGTATCGACTCCACAGGTGCCGGTGATACATTCGCCGCTGCCTTTATTTCCGGATTAGCCGATGGTCTTACGAACGACCGTTGCGCTGTTCGCGCCAATGCTACAGCCTCCTGCTGCATTGAAACCCGCGGCGCCAACAATGCTGTATTTGACCGCGACACGATCATCAAACGCGAAACCACCATCACTGTAACCGATTGGGAGTGAAACAATGTATCTTCGTTTCAAGCGTCTGCTCGACATTATGATTTCCCTTTGCGCACTGCTCGTGTTGGCGATTCCGCTGCTCGTGATCGGCATCATCATCCGAGCCACTTCCCCCGGTCCCGCGCTCTTTACGCAAAAGCGCGTCGGCAAGGATAAGCGGTTGTTCACCATCTATAAATTCCGTACCATGCGTACCGATGCGCCGAAGGATGCGCCCACCCATCTTCTGCAGAATGCCGAATCCTTCATCACGCCAATCGGTCGTTTCCTGCGCAAATCCAGTCTGGATGAGCTGCCGCAGCTTCTGAACATCTTCAAAGGCGATATGTCCATCGTCGGTCCCCGTCCCGCACTGTGGAATCAGGATGACCTCATCGCCGCCCGCGATGCGGTTCATGCCAACGATGTGCGCCCCGGTCTCACGGGTTGGGCACAGATCAACGGTCGTGATGAGCTGCCCATCGATGTCAAGGCAGGACTTGACGGCGTGTATATCCAAAACCTGTCCTTCCTGTTCGATATCAAGTGCTTTATCGGCACGTTCTCCAGCGTACTGCATGCCAAAGGCGTCAAGGAAGGCGCCGTGGAGGATTCCGATGACTGAGCTATTGATCACCGGCGCAAGCGGTTTTGTCGGCACAGCCGTAACGGAATACCTGGCGGGCAGTGATATCCATACGATGGGCGTTTCCCTGCGAAACGGTATCCCCGCCGATCTCGATCTTTCCGCGTTCGATGCCGTGCTCCATGCGGCGGGCATCGCCCATGTTGATGCGGGCAAGACCGATCCGCACGAGTACGACCGCGCCACTCATCTGATGACGATCGAACTTGCAA
>JAKSPZ010000216.1 GCA_024404395.1 Clostridia bacterium
GCAACTACGGCAAGCCCGGCACCCGCTGGGAACAGGTCGCCTGGGATCGCCTGAGCCACCATGATATGTATCCCGAGAAGATCGACAACCGCTGAAGGAGGAACCGCCATGAAGATCTATATCGCCGCGCCCCTGTTCTGCGAGGGCGAGCGTGCGTTTAACGAAAAGATCGACGCCATCGTCCGCGAGTACGGTCATGAGACCTTCCTGCCCCAGCGCGAGGGCGGCTGCGTGGCCGACATGCCCGACATGATCGAAGGTATGCCCAAGCGGAAGTATCTCTTCAAGCTGGATTGCGATCACATGGACTGGTGCGACGCCGTGCTGTTCCTGATGGACGGCCGCGTGCCCGACGACGGCGCCTGTTTTGAGCTGGGCTACTGCTACGCCAAGGGGAAGCGCTGCATCGCGTACAAGACCGATGCCCGCGCCTTCATCGACGGCTTCGACAATGTGATGCTCCGCGGCGCACCCGAGGTCATCCTGCGCAACGAGACCGACCTGCGCGATTACCTTTCCAAACTCTGACAAAACAAGAAGCCCCCGATGCCGAATCGAACGGTGTCGGGGGCGTTTTTCATCAACAAAAAACGAATAAATATGAATTCCAAAAGCAGCAGAACATTCAAAAAGACGATTGTATACATGGATACAAGCTGTTTTGTATACAAGAAATGAATTGAAAAACCGTAACTAATTCAATTTACGGACATTGGCACGTAATGTTCCGCAAATTGTGCAAGAATTAACACGTAAATATGCGCTTATGGGTTGCCATGAGCGGGATTTTCGTGTATAATCAACTCATATTCTGGGCTGAGACCCGAAAAACAATTCAGGAGGAAACTACTGTGAAAAAGATCATCGCACTCGCAGTCGCTCTCATTCTGACCCTGACCTGCGCGGCCATGGCAGAACTCACCTTCACCACCGGCGGTACTTCCGGCACCTACTATGCCTACGGCACCGTTCTCGCTGAGTACGTCACCAACCATACCGACGTCAAAGTTACCGCAGTTCCCGGCAACGGTTCCGCCGCCAACATCGACCTGCTGGACCTCGGCGATGCTCAGCTGGCCCTCGTCCAGAACGACGTTGCTTCCTATGCATTCAACGGCATCCGCTTCGAGCAGTATGAAGGCACTCCCGTCGATACCTTCTGCGCTCTGGCCGCTCTCTACACCGAGACCGTTCAGCTGGTTACCTGCAACCCCGACATCAAGTCCGTCGAGGATCTGCGCGGCCGCAACGTCTCCATCGGCTCTCAGGGCTCCGGCGTTTACTTCAACGCAATGGACTTCCTGGCTGCCTATGACATGACCGAAGACGACATCAATCCCCAGTACCTCTCCTTCGGCGATTCCGCTGAAGCTCTGAAGGACGGCAAGATCGACGCTGCATTCGTCGTCGCCGGTGCTCCCACCCCCGCCGTTACCGACCTCTGCACCACCAAGGGCGCTTACCTGGTCGGCCTGGACGAGGAACACGTCGCCAAGCTGCAGGAGATCTCCTCCGCTTACGCCATGTCCGTGATCCCCGCCGGCACCTACGCAGGCATCGATGAGGACGTCGTCACCGTCGGCATCAAGGCCACCATCATCGCCAACGCAGACGTGACCGAGGAAGAAGCATACACCATCGTCAGCACCATCTTCGAGAACGCCGATGCCATCGCCGAATCCCATGCAAAGGGCGCAGAGCTGGATCTGGAATACGCTTCCTCCTGCGGTCTGCCCTATCATGCCGGCGCTGCCAAGTACTTCGAGGAGAAGGGCTACACCGTCGAAGTCGCAGAATAATCTGAACCGACGCTGATGTTACGGGCTGTGGCATATGCCGCAGCCCGTTAAAAAGGTTATAGGAGGATTCCATGAGCCAGGAAATCAATCCGGGTAACACTACCATGCAGGACGTTTCCGACGTCATGAAAAAATACGACCGCGAGAGCAATGTGCGCGTCTGGGAAGGCAAGCCGAAGCTTGTCATCAATGCGCTCATGATCCTGTTCTCGCTGTTCTGTATCTATGCCACCCTTTTCGGCAATTTCCTTGAGCAGATGCGCCTGTCCACCTTCGTGGGTATGGTCATTCTCATCGGTTATCTGAACTTCCCCATCCGCAAGGGTCACGTGAAGGTCAACAGCATGCCGTGGTATGATGTGATCATCATGATCGTCGGCGCCGGCGCCTTTTTCTTCTACGCCATCAACGCCAAAGGCATCCTCAACACCCGCCTGAAGGTCATCCTGTCTACCCCTCAGTACACGGTCATCGCCGTGCTCGGTCTTCTGGCACTGGTGGAGCTCTGCCGCCGCTGCGTAGGTCTGCCCATTCTCGTGGTCGCTGCGTTCTTCCTCATCTACACTTTCACCACGGGCAAAGGACTGCCCCGCGTGTGCTATGAGCTGTTCTATTCCGAGAACGGCGTTCTGACCACTCCCATCAACGTCTGCTCCAAGTACATCGTTGTGTTCATCATCTTCGGTGCCTTCCTTGAGCGGACGGGAATCTCCGAATTCTTCATCAGCTGCGCCAACTATGTTGCGGGCGCTTCCGCAGGTGGTCCCGCCAAGGTCGCGGTCATCTCCTCCGCACT
>JAKSPZ010000217.1 GCA_024404395.1 Clostridia bacterium
TTGGGTGGTTCCTTGGCGGCCAGCTGCCCGACGCGGGTGTTATGGCAGGCGGTGCGTTTGATGGTCTCTGCGACGGTGTCGCAGGGCTCGCGCTTGACACGTTCCAGTGCGACCTTGACGACGCCGGGTCCGCTGACGCCAACGCTGACGGCGCAATCGCCTTCGCCGGGTCCGTGGAAAGCGCCTGCCATGAAAGGATTATCCTCAACGGCATTGCAGAAAACGACCAGCTTGGCGCAGCCGAGACCGCTCTTGTCGCCGGTCTTCTCTGCGGTCTGCTTGACCACTTCGCCCATGAGACGGACGGCGTCCATATTGATGCCGGCACGGGTGGAGCCGACGTTGATGGAAGAGCACATGAAGTCCGTAGTTGCGAGGGCTTCGGGAATGGACTCGATCAGCCGACGATCTGCGGCGGTCATGCCCTTCTGTACCAGTGCGGAATATCCGCCGATAAAGTCAACACCTGTCTCTTTTGCGGCGCGATCCAGCGCGTGTGCAACGCAGAGCGGAGACTTGACGCCGCCGGTGATGAGGGAGGCGGGGGTTACGGAGATGCGCTTGTTGACGATGGGGATACCGATATCACCTTCGATGGCACGGCCGACCTTGACCAGGTTTTCGGCGCGGCGGGTGATGTGGTCATATACACGGCGGCTGAGCACACGCTCGTCATCGCTGACGCAGGAGAAGAGGGAGATGCCCATGGTGATGGTACGCACGTCCAGCTTCTGGTGATCGATCATCCGCAGAGTTTCGAGAATTTCGGAGGTCTGAATCATGTTTCTGCTCCTTAAATCTGATGCATTGCTTCGAAGATCTCACTGCGCTGGCAATGGATCTGCACGCCGAGATCGCTGCTGAGGCTGTCGAGATCGCTCTTGAGGGATTCGAAGAGACAGTGCTCCCCGGAGATATCGGCGATCAGGATCATGCTGAAAAGGCCGGAAACGATGGTCTGGGAGATGTCGAGGATATTGGCGTCGTGCTCATACAGCACACGGGTGACATTGGCGATGATGCCCTTTCGGTCGGCGCCCAGAATGCTGATAACGGCTTTCTTGGTTTCGTTCATGTGTTTTCACCTCTGTTGAATGATGTGTCTATTGTACAGCCAAGCGCCAGTTATTTCAAGAAAAGATTTGCAACAAATGACAAATGAAAAGCCGTCCCCGAAAAACTCGGGGACGGCTGACCGATGACGGTGATTATCCACTGCAGTATCGATTCACCGTCTCAGTATTATGATGTGATCCTGACTGGATCAGCTCATGCGGGCGGCAACGATGGATTCCCAGTCATACTCACCGATGTTGCTGGCATCCAGCAGCATGGGCATGGACAGGGTCTCCTTGGGCAGCTCTTCGCCGGCGTAGATCTTGGTGATGGCATCAACGGTATCCTGAGCCTGGATGACGGGAACGTTGGCGCACATGACCTTCAGGATGGCGTCGTTTGCCTCGAGCATTTCGAAGCCTTCGGAAGCCCAGCCTGCGCAGATGACGACTGCGTTGGAGTTGGCAGCCTGAATGGCGGAGACAGCGCCCATACCGGTATCAAAGTTGATGCCGTAGAAGATGTCGATGTCGGGGTTGGCAGTCAGAATGTTCTCGGCTGCGGCCATGGAGTCGGCGCGGTGGGCTTTGCCGTCCTGGCGGGCAACGATTTCAACATTGCCGAGTGCTTCGACAGTGGCCTGGAAAGTGTCAGCCATGGGAACGCAGACGACGGGGGAGGCGGGGAAGTCCAGGATGGCGACCTTGACGGTGTCCTTGTCGGCCAGCTCGGTCTGGATGTAGTTGACGGCCCATTCGCCGCAAAGCTGTCCGTTGTAGGCGTAGTCGAAGATAACCTTGGTGGAGATCATGTCGCTGTTGGCGCCGCCGTCATAGCAGACAACGGGGATGCCTGCGGCAACTGCCTCTTCGAGGACGGGCGCCAGAGCATCGGGGTCGGCAACTGCGATGGCGATGGCATCAACACCGGCGGTGATGAAGTCTTCGACCTGCTGGATCTGCTTGGCGACGTCGCCGTCAGCATCCTGGATGTTCATGACGTAGCCCTGCTCTGCGCCGTAGGTGGCGAAGGTGGACTCGAGGTCAACGTAGTATTCGTCGCGACGATAGTAGAGGTCAACACCGATGACCTTGCCGTCTTCTGCCAGTGCGACTGCGAAGAAAACGAGGGTGGACATGAGAACTGCGAGAACCAGAACGAAACTCAGAACCTTCTTCATTTGGATATCCTCCTTTAGTTATTAACTGAACCACTGCAGTGGTCTGTTGACGATCAAGATACCGCGAGATCCAGAATGGCTTCCTGAGAGAAGTTTTCGCGGGTGACTTCTCCGGAAATGGTGCCTTCGCGCATGACACAGATGCGATCGCAGACGCCGATCAGTTCGGGCATGTCAGAAGAGATCATGATGACTGCCTTGCCCTGCTGAGCCAGTTCGCCCATGAGACGGTAGATCTCCGCCTTTGCACCGACGTCGATGCCGCGGGTGGGTTCATCGAAGATGATGATGTCGGAGTCGACTGCCAGCCACTTGGCGAGGACGACTGTCTGCTGGTCGCCGCCCG
>JAKSPZ010000218.1 GCA_024404395.1 Clostridia bacterium
AATTATTCAACAAGTACAATGTCTGCGCCTTCGAGCACATTGTCGCCCTTCTGCACATAGACAGCCTTGACTACGCCATCCTTGCCGCAGTTGATGTTGTTCTCCATCTTCATAGCCTCAAGTACGATGGCCACGTCACCAGCCTTGACAGCCTGTCCAACGGTTACGTTCACGCTGAGCACAGTGCCAGGAAGTGGGCTCTTTGTAGCACCAGCAGCACCAGCTGCAGGACGTGGGCTTGGAGCAGCTGTAGGAGCGGCAGCAGGGAGACGGCGGTGCCGACGGCGCCCGTGGCGCTGGTGCCCAGCTCGGCGACGAAGAACGTGGCGGCCATGTTGTAGAAGGAGGTCACCAGCATGCTGATGATGGTGGGGATGCTCAGTTTAAGTATCAAAGTCTGAACGGGGGTCTCGGTCATTACCCGTCGTTTTTCCGCTTGTCGATCCATTTGAATCACTCCGATCGATCAGATTTCGAATTCAAACAGTGTGACCTGGCTGGTTTCGGGAATGTCCTGCAGACAGCCTGCCTTGGTCAGCATATCGATGATGCCCTTCGGGACCTTGCGGCGGACCATGTCGTCGATGGAGATGAAGGGACCGCCCTGTCTTGCCTGAACGAAGCCTTCCGCAGCCGCGGCACCGACACCGGGCAATGCATTGATGGGCGGCAGGATCGCGCCGTCGGTCTCATCGATAATGAATTCGGTGGCGCGGGAGCGGTAGATGTCGATGGGCTTCACGTGAACGCCGCGGAGATTCATCTCAATGAGGATCTCCAGCATGTCGTTCTCGCCTTTCTTCAGCTTCTGTTCATTCTTATCCAAAGCCTTGATCGCTTCGATCATCTCACGCAGCGCAGGCACACTGTCGGTAGCCATACGGGTCGCGTCGAAGGATTCGGCATTTCGGGCGAGGAAACAACAGTAGTAGGCGGCGGGATAGAAGACCTTGAAATACGCGATGCGCAGCGCCATGGTGACATATGCCACGGCGTGAGCCTTCGGGAACATATACTTGATCTTCTTGCAGCTGTCGATGAACCACGGCGGCGCGTCGACGGCGGCGATGGCGGATTCCATGAAGTCTTGCAGACCTTTGCCCTTTCGGACGGATTCCATGGTCTTGAAAGAGATCTCGGAATCGACACCGTAGGAGATCAGCTGGTTCATGATGTCGTCACGGGTGCAGATACACTCGCGCAGGGGGACACCCTGATGGACCAGATCCTGGGCGTTGCCGACCCAGACGTCCGTGCCGTGCGACAGACCGGAGATTCGGATCAGCTCTTCCATGGAACTGGGGCGGGTCTCCTTCAGCATGCCGCGAACGAAGGGGGTGCCGAACTCGGGGATGCCCAGTGTGCCGCTCTCGGAAACCCCGAGCTCTTCGGCAGTCAGCCCCAGAGATTCGGGAGAGGAGAACAGGGAGATGACTTTCTTGAAGACTTCGGGATCGTTGAGCGGCACCTTCTGCGGTGCGATGCCCGTGATATCCTGAAGCTTACGCAGCATGGTGGGATCGTCGTGTCCGAGGACGTCCAGCTTGACCAGAACGTCATGCATGGAAGTGAAGTCGAAATGGGTGGTGAAATCCTTGGACATATCATCCGCGGGATGCTGGATGGGGGTAAACTGGAAGATCTCGTACTGTTTCGGCAGAACGACCATGCCCGCGGGGTGCTGACCTGTGGTGCGCTTGACGCCGGTAATGCCCTTGGAAAGACGCTCCTTCTCGGCGTTGCTCAGCTTCAGATTGCGCTCTTCCGCGTACTTCAGTACGTAGCCATAGGCGGTCTTATCGGCGATGGTGCCGATGGTACCCGCGCGGAAGCAGTATTCGGCGCCGAAAAGCTCTTTGATGTAGTTGTGCGCAACGGGCTGATATTCGCCCGAGAAGTTCAGATCGATATCGGGGACCTTGTTGCCCTTGAAGCCGAGGAAGACTTCGAAGGGAATGTTGAAGCCGTCCTTATCCATCTGCGCACCGCAGACGGGGCGCACTTTGGGCGGGAGATCAAGGCCGGTGGAATACTCTTTCGGAATGTCAAACTCGTTGTGCTTGCACTTGGGGCAGACATAGTGGGGCGGCAGGGAGTTGACCTCCGTGATGCCCGACAGGTTGGCGACCAGCGAGGAACCGACAGAACCTCGGGAACCGACAATGTAGCCGTCCGACAGAGACTTTGCGACCAGCTTGACGGCAATCATGTACAGCGTGGAGAAACCGTAGCCGATGATGGCGTTCAGCTCCTTGTCCACGCGCTTCTGGACGATCTCCGGCAGCGGATCGCCGTAGATGGAGGTCGCCTTGTCCATGACCAGCTGGCGCAGTTCACCTTCCGCTTCGGGCCAGAAGGGCTGGAACGTTTCCTTGCCCTCGGGATGGGGGAGGAAGACCTTCACGTCGCCCATCTGATCGGCGATCATGTTGGGATTGGTGATGACGATCTCTTCCGCCTTTTCGCGCCCGAGGTAGCTGAACTCCTCCAGCATCGCATCGGTAGTCTTGAAGTACAGCGGCGGCTGCAAATCCGCGTCCTCAAAACCGTGCGAGGCAAGAAGAATGGCGGAATAGATCGA
>JAKSPZ010000219.1 GCA_024404395.1 Clostridia bacterium
GTGGAGGAGATCGTCCGCTCGGGCTGCATCGGTCGAAAGGACGCCGCCAAGCGACTGGCAGAACGTGTCCGTCGACTGAATCTGACCGATATGCTGAAGAAGCCCTATCGCACGCTGTCGGGCGGTCAGCAGCAGCGCGTCCTGCTGGCGCGGGCACTGTGTGCCACGGATTCGCTGATCATTCTGGATGAACCTTCCGCCGCATTGGATCCCGACGCTACCGCGGATCTCTATCGTCTCGTGGACAGCCTGCATCGGGACGACGGCGTTGCGGTGGTCATGGTCTCCCACGATCCTGTCAACACCCTCGCCTTCGCCGACAAGGTACTCGTCATGCGTCGAAATGCCGCTTTCTACGGCACACCCGAAGACTACAAAGCATTCCAAGGAGCCTAAGTCCTTATGAAAAAGCATCCCGCAAGATCCGTCGGTCTCGGTATCGCCGCTGCGATCGCCGTCGCCGCGCTGGGTCTGCTGTTTGGTCGCGCGGAAGGCAACCTCGCCGATTATCTCGCCTACGGTTTCATGCAGCGAGCGCTGATCGTCGGTTCGATCGTGTCGCTCTGTTCCGCCCTGCTCGGTGTGATCCTCGTATTGAAGAATTATGCCATGATCGGCGACGGACTCTCCCACGTTGGCTTCGGCTCCCTGACAGTGGCTGTCGCCCTCGGGACCGTTACTGTGGATTCATTGCCTGCTGTCTTTCCCGAAGGCGTCAGAAGCGCTCTGGTCGCTCTGTGCGGTGCTGTGGCCGCCGAGCCGCTGATCTTCACGCTGATCGTCGTCACCGTCTGCGCCGCCATTCTGCTGCGTGTGAATCGCCTCAGAGGCGACTCCGCCATCGCCATGCTGTCCACCGTGTCGCTGGCAATCGGCGTCGTAGTGACCTCCACCTCCCGCGGTATGAACGTGGACGTCTACAATTATCTCTTCGGCAGCATCCTCACCATGGGCACGACGGATGTTTATCTCGCCGTGGCGCTGGGCATCATCGTCGTTTCCCTCTTTGCCATTTTCTATCGTCAGATCTTCTCCGTCACTTTCGATGAAGCCTTTGCGGAAGCCACAGGCTTGAAGACCGGGCGCTACAACATGCTGGTTGCCATCCTGACCGCGCTGACCATCGTTGTCGGCATGCGTCTCATGGGCACCATGCTGATCTCCTGCCTGATCATCTTCCCCACGCTGACCGCGACCCGCCTGTTCGGGCGTTTCAACGCCGTGCTGATCTGCGCGTCCGTGGTCTCCGTCGTCTGTGTCTTTGTGGGACTGAGCCTTTCCTGTCTGTGCGCGCTGCCCACCGGTGCAGCAGTCGTTCTGGCAAATGTATCACTCTATCTTGTGTTCTCGCTGATCGCCCGTCTTAAAAGGTGAACGATCAAGAAGCTTGTTTTACACATTGTTAGCTTTTTCACGTATTGACGCGCTAATGCGATAATGCTATAATAATCTCAATTTCATAGATAACTGTTTGAAACTTGCAGGAGAGCGGGTCGAATGATCCCACCGAAGGAGAAAACTCTCAGGTATCCGAAAGGACGAGGACTGTAAGTGGACAGGACTCTGGAGACACCCGTCATCGGGGGCCGAAGGTGAAAGCGTAAGCGAATCTCTCAGGCAAAAGGACAGAGAAATTACCGGGTTAATTACCATGGTTCTCTGTATTTGCGATCGCTTCGTCGGTCGCATTTTATTTTACGGAGGTAAGAGTAATGGTACAGCAGCACATCGATTATGTTAATCAGTTTGATCCGGAAATCGCCGCCGTCATGGGCAAGGAACTGGCACGTCAGCGCGGCAACCTTGAATTGATCGCATCCGAGAACATCGTTTCCGAAGCCGTCATGGAAGCAATGGGCTCCATCCTCACCAACAAGTACGCCGAAGGTTATCCCGGACATCGCTATTACGGCGGCTGCGTCCATGTTGACGAGATCGAGAACATCTGCATCGAGCGCGCCAAGAAGCTGTTCGACGCCAAGTATGCCAACGTTCAGCCCCACAGCGGCTCTCAGGCCAACTTCGCCGCCTACCTGGCACTCTGCAAGCCCGGCGATACCGTTCTGGGCATGGACCTCAGCCACGGCGGTCATCTGACCCACGGCTGCCGCGCCAGCTTCTCCGGCAAATTCTATAACGCCGTTTCCTACGGCTGCGACCCCGAGACCGGCTGCATCGATTACGACAAGGTCCGCGAGCTCGCTCTTGAGCACAAGCCCAAGATGATCATCGCAGGTGCTTCCGCCTATCCCCGCATCATCGACTTCGAGCGTTTCAGCCAGATCGCCAAGGAAGTCGGCGCCTATCTGATGGTCGACATGGCTCACATCGCCGGTCTGGTTGCCGCAGGTGAGCATCCGTCCCCCATCCCCTATGCCGACATCGTCACCACCACCAACCACAAGACCCTGCGCGGTCCCCGCGGCGGCATGATTTTCACCAACGATCCCGACATCTACAAGAAGATCAATTCTGCCATCTTCCCCGGCGGACAGGGCGGTCCTCTGATGCACGTCATCGCCGCAAAGGCCGTTTCCCTCACCGAGGCGCTGAAGCCCGAGATCAAGGCTCATCA
>JAKSPZ010000022.1 GCA_024404395.1 Clostridia bacterium
GAAGATGGCCGATGCCTTTGAGGAAAAGGGCATCAAGGTCGTCTGGAAGACCCACTGAGGCAAATAAAAAGACCCTCCGTAAGGAGGGCCTTTTCATTTTAGATCTTGAAGTGCTGACCGAAGATGTAGGCGCTCATGCCGCGGATGCCCATCTCGTTGTTGGAGCCCGAGAAGACGATCTGCGTATGGCGGGAACGGTCGTTGGTGACGCGGCAGCGGATGGCTTCTTCAAGGGCATCCCGCTCCCGTTCGTTCATGAAGTGCACCAGTTTGCCGCTGAGGATGACCATGCCGGGATCGATCAGGTTGATGGCGGCGCTGATGCCCAGGGAGATGTAGCGGGTGATGGCTTCATCCACCACGCCGCCGTTGTGCATCAGCCGATCCAGTATGACCGCTTCCAGACAGCCCTTCTGACCGCAGGAGCAGATGACGTCGCTGTCCACCTTGATGTGTCCCAGTTCGCCGAACATGTAGTTGGTGCCGTGCTGACAGTCGCCGCGGACTACGGAGGACGCGCCGAGACCCTCATTCTCAAGGAGGATCAGCAGCAGGTGCTTCACGTTTCGGGCGGCGCCGTATTCATACTCGCCCAAGGCGATCATGTTGCCCGTTCGCTCAAGGTAGACGTGATCACCGAAGGCATCGGCAAACAGGGCGCCGATGTCCACGTCGCGCCAGTTGAGCTCGGTGGAATAGTGGATGGTGCAGCTGCGGCAGTCGATCAGACCGGGCATGCAGAAGCCGAGCCCGAGGAGCTTGTCGGGTTCCACAGGCATCTCTTCCGACAGCTGGCGGCTGCCCTCGAGACTGATGCGGCGGAAGGCGGAGGGAATGCAATTGGCGGGGAAGGCGGGCCACACGCGCTTCAGGATGCTGCCGTTGAGGTTGACAAGGCAGAGCTGGCGGGTGTTCCAGTCGAAGATGTACATCAGGCGCGCGGACTCGTTCAGAGCGAGATTCTTCTGCGCGCGACCCAGACTGTGCTGCACCTTGCCCGCTTCCACCAGCAGTTCTTCATCCAGCAGCTGGCGGATGACCTGCGTGACGGAAGCGCGGCTGATGTCCATGGCTTCCCAGATGTCCGTGCGGGACACGGTGCCGTGCTTCTTGATATAGTGCAGGATGACATTGCGATTGAGCAGCGCAGCATTCTCATGGGAGAGAAAGACGGTCTTCATTTTTTCAGTCCTCCTTGACGATCTTGCTGCGACTGGAGATAGCAGCCATCAGCGCGCCGATCAGCAGTACGCCGACCCATACGACGAATACGATGTTCCAGCCGTAGACGTCGCTCATCCAGCCGTTGACCACGCCGGCCAGCGCGGAACCGCAATAGATGAGGCAGTCGATCATGCCGGCGACCAGCGCCACACGGCGCACGGGCTCATACTCAAGCGGTGCTTGTGCGGTCAGCAGCGGCGCGCTGCCGTACATCACCGCACAGGCGATGCCCATCAGGAGCGGCAGGGCGAGGCCGTTCGATGCGCCGAAGAGACGCATCAGCAGCACCACGGCGGCACCCATGAGGAGAAATACCGTTTCGGTAATGCGGGCGCGGCCGTGCAGCTTCTTAAAGCAAGCCTGGCTGATCGCCCAGCCGAAGATGTTGAGGACGGGGATGATCAGGGAGACCATCTGAGAACCCTCACCGAGGCTGAGAGTCTGTACGATGACGGAAGGCGCCCAGGTGGTGATGCCGTCGCGGACATAGCCCAGAGCGATACAGCACAGCAGCAGCGCCCACAGTCCGGTACCGAAGAGCAGGGTGCGGATGGGCATAGCGGACTGCTGTCTCTTGGTGATCTCTGCTTTGTGGCTCTCGGGGGTGACCACCAGCACCTTGCTGGCGATCAGGGCGACGAGGAGCACTGCTGCGGGGATGATGAAGGAGAAACGCCAGCCGAAGAGGGCGACCATGGTACCGGAGACGAGCCACGCCATCAGATGTCCCGCGATGGGAACGGCAGACATGATGAAAGCGGCACGGGCACGGGCAGCGCCTTCAAATCGGTCGGCGACGGTCTTGACGATGGGCGTCCACAGCATGGACTGGGAGACGCCGTTGAGCATCCAGAGCGCCAGCAGGAGCCGATAATCGCTGACCAGACCGAAGAGCAGGTTGCAGATCGAGGTTCCCAGCAGACCGATGTGGAGGAAACGGTCGGGACGATGTTTGTCGGCCAGCGTGCCGACGATCAACTGACCTGCCGCATAGGTGACGGCAAAGACCGTCTGCAGCGTGCCCAGTGCGGTGTTGCTCAGCGACAGCGCCGCGCCGATGGCGGGCAGGGCCTGTGCCAGATTCAGTCTTCCGATGTAAGCAGAGGTGTAGGCGATGATACAGCCGATGAGAATACGTTTTTGTTGGGCAGTGAACATGAAACAACCTCTGTCAGTCGAAATAGTAGGGCACCGTAGCGGCGAAACGGCCCATGGAATCCACCAATTGGATCATGATGAAGGGACCGTGCTTGAAATCCTTGAGGTCGAACTCAAAATGGGTCAGGGTGTCCCACGGACGGATCTCCTTGCGATGATAATTCACATAGCAGGTCTTCAGGAAGCCCGCACGCACGGGAGAGCAGTCCACGATGACCTTGTCGTTCTCGATGTACGCGGAATGGATGACGGGACCGTTGGAGCAGTAGTAATGACCCGACAGATAGGCGTTCAGGATCTCGTCGTAGGTCAGATGATCCGCGCGGAGCATGAGGAAGGCCTGACAGCCGTCCTTGGTGGGCATGGGTGCGCCGTTGTAGAACGCGCCGTGATGGGTGTCGTCGGTGGCAAGGGGCAGGACGCGCTTGCCGTCGCGGATGGTCTGCATATAGGCGTAGAGTTCACCCATGCCTTCAAAACCCTCGACGCAGGTGCTGTTGAACAGCTCCATGCCGACAACGCCTTCCACGGCAGCGATGTCAGATGCGGGCATGTTGGACCATGCGGCGTGGTTCAGGTTGACGACGAAGCCGCCCTCGTTGAGACGGCGGATGGCGTCGTTGATGCCGTTGAGCTCATACAGACCTTTGCCTTCTATGGGCGTGACGTGCTTGGGGTCGCGGGCGATGGCATTGATGTGGCAGGTCTTGTAGACCAGATTGGTGGCGGGATCGCGGAGGTCGTAGTTGAGCTCATAGCCGCTCAGCGCCAGGAAATCGTCCTCGGAGAGGTAGGAGCTGTCGGAATAGTTCCAGTGATCCGTGTAGACAACGACGCTGTAGCCGTTGGCTTTGTACATCTCGCGAACCTGCTCGGGGGTAAAGTAGCCGTCGGAGCGGGTGGTATGGGTGTGGAAATTGCCTTTGTATTCATGTGCCGTTTCGGGCAGCAGATAGATTCTGGACATGACAATCACCTCAATGCGTGGAAGGAATGTACAGGTCGTCGTCGGTCAGACCGATGCGCTCGGCGGTCTCGAGGCAGAAGCCCAGCTCGCCGACGGCTTCGACGGAGTGGCAGTCGCAGCCGAAGGTGCACTTCAGGCCTGCGTTCTTGGCGGCGATCAGCCTGCGATCCTGAGGTGCGAGCCACAGGCTGGAGATCTCCATGGCCACGTTGTACTTCTTGCACAGGGCGATGACGGCGTTTTCCCAGTCGATGATGGTCTTGGAATCGTAGGGAAGGGCGTCATAGAAGGGATTGACGCAGCAGTGACCGATGATCTCGCCGCGGAAATTGCTGAAATAGTGTACCATCTGCTTATAAGCCTGATTCAGATAGTACTCGGAGCAGGACTCATCGTAGCCTTCCCAGTTGTCGCGGAACTTGCCGCGCATGCCGAAGTAGCGGCCGAGGACGACGGGCGCATAGGCGGGATAGGGGATCTCGGGGGAGGGGCTGATGAGCTGGGGCATGACGCGCTTTTCGAAGGGCAGGTCGTCGGGGAAGACGGCGTGCACGGAGGCGATGAGATAGTCGAAACGCGCCGCCTGTTTATCAGTCAGGGGCAGCAGCTCGCCGATGTTGGTCTCGCCGCCCACGGGGATGCCCAGGGTCTCAACGTGATCCAGATACTTTTCGATCTTTTCGATGGTCTCGTTGCCACTGCAGAACAGATGGTCGGAGACGCCCGTGTGATAACCGTTCTTTTTCGCCTTTTCGATCATGTACTCGGGCGAGGTCTTACCGTCGGAAAAAGTGGTATGGGTATGCAGGTCGTAGATTTTGGTGATCATAAAAAGTCCTCTTTTCACGCTTATGCCGACCCCATGAGACATGGGGCCGGCGAATGTGGTTTATTTAGATGATGCCGCCGCTCTTGCGGGTCATGCGGGAGACCACGGTGAGGGCGATGACGATGGCTACGGTCATGATGGTACCCATGGCGGCAGCCTGTCCGTAGTCGTTCTGAGAAACGAAGGTGTAGATGGCGACGGGCATGGTGACGGTCTTCGGCGCGTACAGCAGCAGGGAGGAGGAGATCTCGTTGATGGAGGAGATCCAGCTCAGAACTGCGCCGGCGGCGATGCCGGGAACCATCAGGCGCGCGGTGATGACGAAGAAGGTCTTCAGCGCGGGCACGCCCAGAGAGATGGATGCTTCATCGAGGGAGGGATCCAGACTCTCCAGAACACCGACGGAGGAACGAATGGTATTGGGCAGTCGTCTTACGACCAGTGCAAGCACCATGACGATGGCGGTACCGCAGATAACGATGGGCGGCTTGTTGAAGGCCATGATGTAGCAGATACCGAAGACGGCGCCGGGGATGACCATGGGCAGCATCGCCATGGTATCGACCAGCGTACCGCCCTGCTTACGGCGACGGACACTGACGTAGGACGTGAACGTACCGATGAGGATAACGAACACGATGGCGATGGTGGAATAGGTGAAGGTGTGGAGGATCGCCTTGCCGCAGCTCTTGAAGGCGATCTGGTAGTTGCTGAAGGAGAACTGGTCGGAGAACATGGGACCGTTCATCTTCAGGAAGGAGGTCACGATGACGGTGAGCTGGGGCAGCAGTGCGATGAAGACCCAGATGACAACGGGCAGGGTGACCAGGAAGCGCTTCCAGCCGTGGAGCTCGATGACTTTCGGCGGGCGGAGGTTGGACATTCTGTAGTTCTTCCGCGCGATATAGGCTTTCTGGACCAGCAGCAAGCCGATGGAGAGGAAGACGCTGATGGCTGATATCGTACCTGCCATCGCTTTGTTGCCGCCCATATCGCCGAGGTAGGCATTGTAGACCATGACGGGCATCGTCTTGTAGCCTTCACCGATGAGCAGGGGGGTACCGAAGTCCGCCAGGGAGCGCATGAACACGATGATCATGACCGAGGTGATGGTGGGGATGACCACGGGCAGGGTCACGGTGAACAGACGCATGAACTTGCTGGCGCCAAGGTTCTCGGAAGCCTCTTCCAGAGAGGAGTCGATGCCCTTGAAGGCAGCGGAGACATAGCGGAATACGTAGCAGGACAGGTGCAGGGAGAAGACCAGGATGATACCGGTCTTACCGTAGATGGGCGGCATTTTGATGCCGATGGGTTTCAGCAGATTGGTGATGAAGCCGCCGCGGCCCAGCAGGATGATCCAGGAATAGGCGCCGATGAAGGGCGGGGACATCAGACCGACGAGGAAGAGCACTTTGAGAACGTTCTTTCCCCATACATTGTAGCGGGTGACGATGTAGGCAAGGAACACGCCGATGCCGGTAGAGACCAGGGTGGAGACGACGCCGATCCACAGGGAGTGCTGCAATGCCTGATAATAGTATTTCTTGGTGAAGAAGGTCTTGTAGCTTTCAAGGCTGAAGGCGCCTTCCGCGTCCTTGAAGCTGTTCAGGAACAGCTGGGCGACGGGCAGGATCAGTGCCACAACGAAGAATACGATGAGGCACAGCGTCACGATCGTCCAGAAGTTCAAGTACCGATGGCGAAGCTTTCTCAGCATGAGATGACCTCCCCGGTTTCCTTATAGACGGAGACGTACTCCGGCACAAAGCTCAGGTGGACGTGGGTGCCGACTTCACGGAGCGCGCCCATGTTGCCGTATTCGTTTACGAAGATCATCTGACCGTCGGCCAGCTCCAGCTCATAGAGGACGAAGTCGCCCAGGAAGGTGGAGTGACGGATGACGGCGGGGATGCCGCTCTCGTCGAACTTCAGGTATTCGGGACGGATGGCGACGGTGACGGCGCCCTTGTAGCTCTCTCTCAGCGGGACGCCGACGGTGATGCCTGCGTTCAGCTTCAGGGTGCCGGTGTTGCCCGCGGTGATCTCATCGATGGTGCCTTCGAACTGGTTGCTGTTGCCGATGAAGTTGGCGACGAACAGATTCTCGGGCTTGCGGTAGATCTCGTCGGGACGACCGACCTGCATGACGTGACCGTTCTTCATGACGGCGATGCGGTCGGAGATGGCGAGAGCTTCTTCCTGATCGTGGGTAACGTAGATGGTGGTGATGCCGAGGGCGGTCTGCAGCTTGCGGATCATGTCGCGCATCTGCACGCGCAGCTTGGCGTCAAGGTTGGACAGCGGTTCGTCCATCAGAAGGATGCTGGGTTCGATGACGAAGGCGCGGGCGAGGGCAACGCGCTGCTGCTGACCGCCGGACAGTGCGTTGGGCATGCGATCCATCAGGTCGAGGATCTGGACCTGCTCCAGTGCCTGCTTGACCTTGGGGGAGCGATCGGCCTTGCGGATGCCGCGGGCCTTCAGACCGTAACCGACGTTTTCGCCGACGGTCATGTGGGGGAATACGGCGTAGTTCTGGAAAACCATGCCGATATCGCGCTTGTTTGCGGGGATCTCATTGATACGTTTGCCGTCGAAGCTGATCTCACCGTCTTCGATGGTATTGAAGCCCGCAATCATGCGCAGAAGGGTGGTCTTGCCGCAGCCGGAAGGACCGAGGAGCGTGAAGAATTCGCCTTTCCGGATATCCAGAGAAACGTTATCAACAGCTCGGAAATCACCATACAATTTTACGACATTTTTAATGGAAACGCTTTGACTCATGGGTACATTCCTCCCGATTGACGGATTTCATAAGAGGCGGCGTCTGTCTATACAGACAGGCGCCGCCTGCATTAGTGCATCTGATTAGTTGGCTTCAGATCAGTTGTTGATAACGATCTCGTTCCACTGGCTGATGTAGCTTTCGGAATCCTGAGCCTTCTCGTAATCGTAATCCATGAAGGGGATGTCATCGTAAGCTGCGAGGCCGGGAGCCTGAGCGACGGCCGCGCGGGCGGAACGACGATGATGGCTGGCAACGATTTCAGCAACTTCTTCGGAGTAGGTGAACTCGATGAAGAGCAGTGCGTTCTCGGGGTTCTTGCAGTTGGCCATGATGACCTTGCCGCCCTTGGTTTCCATGGTGCCGTCGGTGGGGTAGATCATCTTGACGGGTGCGTTGTTCTCAACGTACTCGATGCCCATGTGCTCGAGGGTAACGGCGATGGGGTACTCGCCCTCAACGCAGTTGCGCGGTACAGCGGAAGAAGAGGACTGGATCTTGCCGTCCAGGTTCTTGTAGAACTCCTCAACGAACTCCCAACCGTAGAGCTGCTCCATGATGGTCAGCTGGATGAAAGCGGAAGAGCTGGCAGCGGGATCGCCGAAACCGATCTGGCCGAAGTACTTGGGGTCAGTCAGGTCTGCCCAGGAAGTGGGGATGTCTTCCTCGGCCAGCATGTCGGTGTTGACCAGGAAAGCCATGATGCTTCCGCCTGCGCCGGAGAAGAAGTAGTCCTCACCGAACTCCTCGGCGGGATAGCCGATCTGAGCGGGGGTAACGGACTTCAGGGTGTAGGTCTGGAAGAGGTCGGTATGAGCAGCAAGCAGCTCACCGGAAACGCCCATGACGACGTCGCACAGGGGGTTGTCCTTTTCGGCTTCAACGCGGGACATCAGCTCGCCGCCGCCGCCGTAAACGGCTTCAACGGTAATGCCGGTCAGTGCGGTGAATGCATCGAAGATTTCCTGGCTCATTTCCTGATCATTACCGGTATAGACGGTAACGGTGCCGGAGCCGGTCCAGTCGAATTCCTCTGCGAGAACGCCCGCAGTCAGCGTCGCGGCAACGATCAGTGCCAGGATCATGCTGAGAACCTTTTTCATGAATAGTTTCCTCCTTAAATTTAATGGCAACGCCATTAGTTTACTGAGCGAAGGGAAACGGTGCGCTCGAAACAATGACCATTTCCAACGAACAAATCTATTATACCTGCAACTTAGCCGAATGTCAACATTCACTTAACGATTCTCGGCAATAAAAATACGGAAACAACTAATTTTGCAATTCGTTCTATTGACAGGACCGACAAAGGTGGTTATAATTAATTTTGTAAGTGAATTATTGCCTCAATGAAGAGGAGGGTAAAAATCTATGTATGAGAACTACAAAGCGCTTGCGGCAAAAGCGCGTGCCCACTGCCTGAATATGGTCTACATCGGACAGTCCGGACACATCGGCAGCATGCTGTCTGCGGCGGATGTCCTTTCCGTATTATATGAAGGCATCATGAAAGTCGATCCCAAGAATCCCAAGTGGGAAGAGCGCGACCGCTTCATCCTGAGTAAGGGTCATGCCGGCGCACTGGTCTACTCCATCCTCGCCGAAAAGGGCTTCTTCCCCATGGAGT
>JAKSPZ010000220.1 GCA_024404395.1 Clostridia bacterium
ATCCCTCCGACTCCGCTACGCGGAGCCACCTCCCTTTGCAAAGGGAGGCACAAGCCACGGCAAAGCTCGGCGGTAACCCGTGGCTCCCTTTGGCAACTCCGCCCGTCAACTGCCTTCGGCAGTCGTCGGGTACGCCGCTGCGGTATCGCTGCGCGATATCCTCACGGCTAGTCGTCGCTCCGCTCCTCTCTCCGAAGGGAGCTGTCAGCGAAGCTGACTGAGGGATTGACTGTTCCCCTTTCTCATCCTTGCAGAAACCTATACTGCTACCATTATAGCACTTTCGGTGGAATTTGGAAGTGGCTTGAACACATTAATCATACAAATACTGTTACTTTTTTATGATTATTTGTAATTATTCTTGCGGAAGGGAACAAAAAAGCCCCGCCGAGGGGGCTCGGCGGGGCTTTTTGCTTTAGAAAAGGGCTTCGGGGGGGATGGAATAGAGCTCGTACAGGGGCAGGATATCCAGCGGCGATTCGACCACGTAACCGCCCTCGGTGTAGGCGGCGGCGCTGTCGGAGGTGGCGACGGCCAGACGGTCGCACACTTCGCCGTCGTGGGAGAGGCGGAGCTTCAGCACATCGCCCGCGCGGACGTCGGCAATGTCGACCGCCGTCCACAGGTCGTCGAGGTTATCGGACGCCAGCAGGGGGATGCCGCCCTTCACGGCGCAGGTCTGCAGGAAAAGGAAGCCGGGGGCGTCGGGCAGGGGCTCGGTCATGGGTCGACCCAGCAGACGATGGGCGGCGGCGACCAGGTCCGCTCGGGCGAATTCCATGGCGGCGTGGGTGAAATCGGCCTCCGCGGCGGTGGGCGCGCTGTCCGAGAAGGGATCCTCCCAGCCCGTCAGACGGAAGGCGGTCAGGGTGTTCCGCAGGAAGGGACGGCGGTTGTCGAAATCCAGATCGCCGAACCAGCCCAGCGCGCCAAGGCGGGCGATGAGGTGCTCCTCGTCGTCGAGGACGTGATCGGCGTTGTCGTAATAGAGCATCTCAAGGGTGGCGGCGTCGGCGATGCCCGTGGGCTCGAGGGCGGCGTCGCGCTGATAGCGGGCCACGGCGCGGGCGGTGTTCTCGCCGTAGACGCCCGTGACGGAACCGTTGAACCAGTCCAGCGCCTGCAGCCTGCGCTGGAGGCGGAAGACGTTGGGACCGCTGTCCCCGGGGGCGCAGCTGCAGGCGGCGCAGCGGACGGCGAAATCCTCGGCGGTCTCCAGTCGGATGAGGACGGAGAGATCCGCGACGCCCGTCTCCGCCAGTCCGTTCATCCGCTGGAAGCGCATGACGGCGGCGCGGGTATCCTCGCCGTAGACGCCGTCGGCGGTGCTTTCGGTGTAGCCCAGCGCGTTGAGCCGCCGCTGCAGCGTGGTGACCGCGGGTCCGCTCTCGCCGGGAGCGAGGGGGACGAGGTCGGCGTTGAGGGCGGTGAGATAGTCGTAGCGGGTGATGGGCTCGCCTTCGGTGAGGAGAGCGACGGTGGCGGCATCGAACTCGCCCGTGACGGGCAGCCCGTTGGCGGTCTGGAAGGCGGTCAGCGCCCCCGTGCCCACGTAGCCCAGCTCGTTCAGGCGCAGCGCAAGATCCTCCTCGGCGATGCCGCCGAGCAGGAGCAACAGGCTCAGGATCAGGATCAATGCGCGCTTCATACTGCCTCCGAAGGGATACTTATCTATTTTTATTATAAACTATTTTTTGAATGATGGCAATGGCGGATTACTTTACGTTCACGAAACATTTAGGTGTTATACTGTATCCATATACAGAATGGGAGTGATCGACTTGCCTCTCAAGGGAATGACACTGGCGCGGCTGAAGGAGCATCTCCGCAAGACCGCGGTTATCTATATCGCCGGCATTATCCTCATGTGCCTGCTGGGAAACATCATCTTTATCTCCACCCGTCCGCAGACGCCCTACGATCGGGAGGTATTGATCTACGTCACCGATCCGCTGGCGTTCACCTTCGACCTCGAGCCTCTGAACGAATCCCTCCTCGAGGCGGGCAAGGCCGCGGACGATCGGCTCAGCGTGGTCCGATTCGAGCAGATCAACTACGGCGATCCCGAGTCCGACTACACCGCCTATATCCTCCTCATGACCCGCATGTCTTTGGGCGAGGGCGATATCTGGCTGCTGAACGGCGAGGCGGCGGAGTATCTGATGAAGACGGACATCTTCCTGCCGCTGGATGAAGTGCTCGCCGACACCGGTCTCGAGCCCTACTACTACACCAACGAGGCGGGGGAGACCCATTTCGCGGGACTCTGCCTCGATACCCTGCCCGTGCTGGACGACCTCTGCGGACTCCAATCCCGAGGCGGCGTGCTGGCGATCTACGGCCAGACCGACAACCTCGACGCCACCCTCGCTGCGGCGCGGGCACTGATCGAAGAACTGGAGGCGATGGAACATGCACCTGCAACGCGTTGAGCGCCGTCGTCTGACCTGGTGGTCGGGACTGATCGTGGTCATCGCCATCGTGGCGGCTACGGTGATCGATTCCGCGGTCATGACCTGGGCGAGCCCCATCATCGGCAGCGCGGTGGCGACCATCCTCTTCTACGCCATCGG
>JAKSPZ010000221.1 GCA_024404395.1 Clostridia bacterium
GTCGCGGACATCGCGCAGCTCCTGCATCAGGGCCTCGTCGATGTGGAGACGACCGGCGGTATCGATGATGACGGGATCGCGTCCGTAGTACTTGGCGTACTCCACCGCTTCCTTTGCGATCTGGACGGGATCGCCCTGACCGCGCTCGAAGACCTCGACGCCCACCTGAGAACCGACGACCTGCAGCTGTTTGATGGCGGCGGGGCGGTACACGTCACAGGCGACCAGCAGGGGCTTCTTGTTGTCCTTCTTGATCAGGTTGCCCAGCTTGCCGGCGAAGGTGGTCTTACCTGCGCCCTGCAGACCGCAGAGCATGTAGACCGTGGGCGGCTGGGGGGAGTAGGTCAGTCGGGCGTTCTGTCCGCCCATCAGCTCGGTCAGCTCTTCGTTGACGATCTTGATGACCTGCTGTCCGGGGGTGAGGGAGGCCAGGATGTCGGCGCCGACGGCGCGCTCCGTGACCTTCTTGATGAAATCCTTGACGACCAGGTAGTTGACGTCCGCTTCCAGAAGAGCCATGCGCACTTCGCGCATCGCGGTCTTGACGTCCGCTTCACTCAGCTTGCCCTTGGAGGACAATTTGCGGAACGCGTTTTGCAGTTTATCGGTCAAGCCCTCAAAGGCCAGTGCGGTCACCGCTCAAGGTGCAGGATGGTATGAAAGGCGGCCTCCGCACGGGGCAGGTCGGCAGCGTCCTCGGCGCTCACATGGAGCCCGGACAGCGCGCCCAATCCCGCTTCGGCGAGTTCGGAGATCCGCAGATATCGATCGACCAGCTTCAGCTCGGTCTCGTACTTCTCAAGTTTGTCCGCCGCTTTGTGCACGGCGTCCGCCACTGCCTGACGGCTGATGGCGAACCGTTCGCCGATCTCACCGAAGGACATGTCCTCTTCCAGATACAGGCGGAGGAGCTCACGACGGTTCTCGGTCAGCAGCGGCCCGTAAAAGTCCAGCAGGTAATTCAGGCGCACACGCGCCAACGGATCGGCCATGGTGTCGCCCTCCTGCAAGTCATTTTACTTGACGTTACTATTCTACAGGAAACGCCCCTATATGTCAAGCAAAAACGCTTGACAACTTGAAATTTAACGGTGGTGATGATATTATATCTACAATGAAGTAATTCCTCAAAGGAGAGCCCGACATGAAGATCATCGAACCCTCTTTTCAGTGGCTGAACGGCGAACCCGACGGCGCCGCCATCATCGCATCCCTGGCCCGCGCCGGTCGCGTCTGCTACCAGAGCGAGCCCAAGAACAACGATGCCGATTTCATCCGCCGCATCATCATGCGCGGTCACGAGTCCGTGCTGGAGCATGAGAAGGTCTCCGTCATGGTGGTCTGCGACCGCGGCGTGACCCACGAGATCGTCCGCCACCGCATCGCCGCTTACAGCCAGGAGAGCACCCGCTACTGCTGCTACGCCGCGGGCAAGTTCGGCGGCGAGCTGACCTTCATCCGCCCCCTGTGGATGGAGAACGAGACCGATCCCGCCGCCAAGCGCTGGATCGCCGCCATGGAAGAGTCCGAGAAGGCGTACATGGAGCTGCTGGAGCTGGGCTGGACCCCCGAGAAGGCGCGCTCCGTGCTGCCCAACAGCCTGAAGACCCAGATCGTCATGACCATGGACATCCGCGAGTGGCGCCACTTCTTCCGCCTCCGCTGCGATGAGCACGCCCATCCCCAGATGCGCCAGGTCGCCGATATGCTCCTCGACGCCTTCCGCAAAGCCATCCCCGTGGTTTTCGACGAGATCTGAGACTAAAAAAGCCGCTCTTCGGAGCGGCTTTTATGTGCATTTAATTGACATCGACCAACTACAGTGCTATCATAAATTTTGGTTTTATAAATTCTAAGAATCGAGGTAACATCATGAAGAAACTGCTTGCCGCATTTGCCTGCCTGCTGGCACTGATGCTGTGCGTCTGCGCCTGCGCAGAAGGTCACACCGGCGAAATGAAGCTTGAAGAGCTCGTCATCGAAGCGGTCTACACCGTAGAGCCCGTTGAGACCGAGGATCCCGAAGCCGCCGCTCCCGCCATCAAGACCGCAGCGGAAGATCCCGCCGTCATCAGCGACTACGTCATCACCCCCGACGGCTATCTCGTCCTCACCCTTGAAGACGAAAAGCTCTACGCCGTCGGCATCATGAGCGCCTTCGTCGCCGAAGACCAGATCGGCGAGAATGACTCCGTCGAGATCGACGAGGTCACCTACGCACTGCTCAGCGGCTGCGAAGAGAAGGAGAACGGCGATTTCGTCGTCACCCTCAACGCGGACGAGACCGAGTACCTCCTGGGCACCATGGCTCAGCCCGGTGACAGCTACGTCGCCAAGGTCAGCCGCAAGAAGGCTGCCGCCGAAGAAGAGGTCACCACCGAGACCGCGACCCTGAACACCACCTACATCGACAAGGATTCCGGCGACGTCATCAAGACCGTCAGCGAGACCTGGACCAATTCCTCCAACGGCGATTTCAGCTATGTCAGCGAAACGGTCGACTATGTGAACGACGGCTATACCACTCGTGAAGAGGTCTCCAGCGTTACCAACGCGG
>JAKSPZ010000222.1 GCA_024404395.1 Clostridia bacterium
GCATTCCCCGATTACTGCGGCGCCTAGCTGGACGCTCTGTGGGAGCTGCTGACCACTGAAGTAAAGGGCAACAGCATCCTGAGTTTCCCTGCGACGGTGAAAGCCAATCTGGGCGACTACGGCGAAAACCTCATCCGTACCTTTGAGGAAGCCGCCGAGGAAAGCAACGATCTCACCTTCCGCCTCGACTGATTCGAAGTAAAACAAAAGAGCTGTCTCGTACCGAGACAGCTCTTTTGTTATTGGTCTTGTCAGCCGGTGTAGGTGCTGAGGTTGTACTCAGCCGCCAGACCGGATTCGTTGCAGTAGACATTGACGCAGAAACCGAAGGGCGCTGCGGGCGTGCTGCTGCCTTCATAGACATAGACGCCGTTGTTGGCGGAGAACAGATGCAGACCTGCCGCTTCCAGTGCGGAACCGAACTCCAGACTGCTCATGTTGACCTTTGCGCCGAAGAGACAGTAACCGCTGTCTTCACCGCTGAGCGAGATCATCTCAACGAGATCATTGCCGGCGATGCAGGCAAAGTCGTTGTAGTACTGGTTGGGAACCTCGGACTGAGCCTTGCGGAAGCCCTGGAAGCCAAGGACCTGGGCGGCGGTATTCAGGTTGACACCGTAGTAATCCGCCAGATCGACCACAGCACTGTCTTCACCGGAATTGTCGGTGATGATGAACTCGATGGCAGGTGCCTGAGTGGGGGCCTGCGTAGGTGCGATCTCCTCATTCAGGTAGGAGTAACGGGTGGATACCCAGCAGGTGACGCCGTTGTAGTAGACCTGCAGCCACATGACGCCGCGCTCATCAACGGAAGTCTGACCCGCGAATGCGAGGTGCGTGCCGTTGGGGACTGCGACGACGATGCCGCCGTTCAGGTTGGGTGCAGTGCGCAGATTGACGTTACCGGTGGTGATGACGTCAGCGAAAGCCACAGCCGTCATCAGCATCAGAACGAGTGCGATGCAAAGGATTCTCTTCATGGTAATTAGGCTCCTTGTGATTTATTTCTCAAGCGCTGCGGCAGTCTTTGCTGCCAGTGCGGCGTTGTTGTAGACCAGACGGATGTTGGAAGCCAGGCTGTCGCCGCCGGTGATGTCCTTGATCTTTGCGAGCAGGTAAGGCGTGGTCTGCTTACCGTGGATGCCCAGCTTCTTGGACTCTTCGACAGCTTCGTCAATGGCCTTGTTGATGACTTCGGGATCCATGGAATACTCTTCGGGGATGGGGTTGGTGACCAGCATGCCGCCCTTCAGACCCATCTTGAGCTTGGCGTCGAAAGCCGCTGCCAGCTCTTCGGGGGTGTCGAGGCGATAGTCCACGCCGAAGCCGGACTTGCGGGTATAGAAGGCGGGCAGTTCGTCAGTGCCGTAGCCGATGACGGGAACGCCCTTGGTCTCCAGATACTCGAGGGTCAGACCCAGGTCAAGAATGGACTTGGCGCCTGCGCAGACGACCATGACGGGAGTCATTGCCAGCTCTTCCAGGTCGGCGGAAACGTCCATGGTGGTCTCGGCGCCGCGATGTACACCGCCGATACCGCCGGTGGCGAAGACCTTGATGCCTGCCATCGCGGCAACGATCATGGTGGTGGCGACGGTGGTGGCGCCATCCATCTTCTTGGAAACGATGACGGGCAGGTCACGGCGGGAGACCTTGGTGACTTCATAGCCCTTCTTGCCGAGATACTCGATCTCGTCAACGGACAGACCGGCCTTCAGACGACCGTTGATGATGGCGATGGTAGCGGGAACAGCACCGTTCTCGCGGATGATCTTTTCTACGTTCAGCGCGGTCTCAACGTTCTGAGGATAGGGCATGCCGTGGGAGATGATGGTGGACTCCAGGGCAACAACGGGCTTGCCTGCATCAAGAGCGGCTTTGACTTCGGGGGAAATATCAAGATAAGCGTTCATCGGATGACCTCCAAAATTTTATTCATTCTTTCAATCAGCAGTTCGGCTGACATGTTGGGACTGACGGTCAGGGTGGATTCCACAGCGACGGAAGAAGCTGCCATGCCTGCTGCAACGGTCTCGGTCAGGTCGCACCCTCTCAGGGTCGCCCAGACCAGAGCGGCGGTAAAGGCATCGCCGGCGCCGGTGGCATTGATGAGGTTTACGGGGACAGGTTTCACAAAGCGATTGCAGTCCTTGTCCGCAATGCAAACGCCCTTGTCGCCCAGGGTGAGGAATACGCGGCGGACACCGCGCGCCACCAGTTCTTCGGCGGCAAGGCGGGCACCCGTCTCATCATTGATGGTGATGCCGGTCAGCATCTCCGCCTCAATGCGGTTGGGCTTGAATGCATCCAATCGGTCGAGGATAGGCACGAGCCGTTCCACCTTCGCGGCGGATACCGCGTCCGCGATGATGGGCACGGTCAGCTGCTCGCCCAGCCACTCAATGGTACGGGGCGGCAGATTCGCATCCAGTACCACGGCAGAAGAGCGATTGAGCTTCTCGATCTTGGGCTGCAATGCTTCGGGCGTCAGTCGCTGTGTGATCGCCATGTCGTTGATCGCAAGGCGCATATCACCCG
>JAKSPZ010000223.1 GCA_024404395.1 Clostridia bacterium
GACGAAGGAACTGCTCGGCATCCTCGATATCTGCAAAGCCAAGGGCGTTACCGTCATCAGCCTGACCGAGGACCTCGAATCTCCTCTCGCTGTTGGTGCGGACATCGTCCTGCCCATGAAGGTGACGCGTGAGACTGACAAGTACAACAGTCAGGGCACGACCAGCTTCACGGTGACTTCCGTTCTGTTCGACGCGCTTCAGTCTGCGCTGATCGAAGTGACCGGATACAAAAACGAACAGTTTGCCCTGATCCATCCCGGCGGAGCCGTTGGCGAGCGCCTGAATGCGGGCAAGTAAGCTAAACGAAAAAGCGGCGAATAAAGATCGCCGCTTTTTCTGTTGCACATATTCGGTATTGCCGCTATAATATAAGGTGACTTATTGATCGAGGTGACGCCTATGGCATTCCTTTATGAAACGCATCTGCATACTGCGGAGAGCAGCGGGTGCGGTAAGGCACCTGCCGAAACATATATTGAGTATTATAAGGCACACGGATACACGGGCATTATCATTTCCGACCACTTTTACGGAAGCCCGAAATATGTGCCCGACCGTGAGAGTCCTTGGCGTGAGCAGGTGGATATCTTCTGCAAAGGCTATGAGAACGCACGCCGCGCGGGTGAAGCGGCGGGACTGGATGTTTTCTTTGCGTTGGAGCACAACTTTGGTGGCGATGAGATCCTCGTCTACGGACCCGACAAAGAATGGCTGTACGCCCATCCCGATTGCGGAAAATGGACGCGAAAGCAGTGGTTCGATGAGATCGACGCCATCGGCGGCTGCGTGGTACAGCCCCATCCCTTCCGCTGGCGTCATTATGTGGCGAAGATGACTTTCAACCGCTGCGTGCATGCCATCGAGGGTTACAACGGCGGCGATACGCCCGAGGAAGACAGCTGTGCGTTGGCCTATGCCAAGCGTTACGGCTTTAAGATCACTTCCGGCAGCGACCGCCACAGCACGATCCGCGAGGAGGACGAATATTTCTACGGCGTCTATACCGAGCAGCGGCTGACCTCTGTCATGGATTATGTGAAACTGCTGCGGTCTGATGAGCCGCTGAAACTGAAGACAGGCGGCAAACAAGGCTTTGTCATGCCCGGTCCGTTGCCGACGGAACCTGCGATGTGCTATCCCGACGGCACGATCGGTCCCTGGGACACGAATCTCGATGAATTGATTAAAGGATGGGAGTAATATTTATGGAACATATCAGCGCATGGAAGAAATATGATGCGGCGACCCTCGAGGCGGTCGAAGCACTGTGCAAGGATTATCGTGCTTTCCTCGACGCCGGCAAGACCGAGCGCGAGTGCGTGAAGGCCTGTGAAGCTGCGGCGAAGGCGGCGGGCTTCAAGAAGCTTGTCCCCGGCGAGACCAAAGTCAAGCCCGGCGACAAGGTCTACATGATCCAGATGCAGAAGGCGATCGTTCTGTTCGTCGTCGGCACGGAGCCGCTGGAGAAGGGCATGCGTATCCTGGGCGCCCACATCGACTCTCCCCGCATCGACGTCAAGCCCAATCCGCTCTATGAGAGCGATGATATCGCCTATCTGGACACGCAGTATTACGGCGGCATCAAGAAGTATCAGTGGCTGGCAATGCCTCTTGCGATCCACGGCGTCGTTGCCAAGAAGGACGGCACCGTTGTGGACGTCTGCATCGGCGAGAAGGATGACGATCCCGTATTCGCCATCTCCGATCTGCTGCCCCATCTGGCGCAGGAGCAGATGAAGGCGGATGCCCGCAGCTTCATCGATGGCGAGAACATGGATCTCATCATCGCCAACTGCCCGCTGACCGACGAAGAGAAGGAGCCTGTCAAGGCACGCGCACTGAAGCTGCTTGCCGAATACTACGGCATGGAAGAAAAGGATTTCCTCTCTGCGGAACTGGAGATCGTTCCCGCAGGCAAGTGCCGTGAGATGGGCTTTGACCGCAGCATGCTGCTGGGCTACGGTCACGACGACCGCGTGTGTGCATTCCCCTCCATGCGCGCCGTTCTGGATTATGAAGGCGTGCCCGCGCAGACGCTGTGCTGTGTCCTGACCGATAAGGAAGAGATCGGCTCCGTCGGTGCCACCGGCATGAGCGCAGATTATTTCGAGAACATCGTCGCCGAGCTGGTGGACGCCGCAAGCGATAATTACTCCGAGCTGACCCTTCGCCGCATGCTGAAGAACAGCAGCATGCTGTCCAGCGATGTCAGCGCGGCTTACGATCCTGCCTACGCAAGCGCCTTCGAGAAGCGCGGCGCGGCATTCATGGGCGCGGGTGTATGCTTCAACAAGTACACCGGCGGACGCGGCAAGTCCGAATCCAGCGACGCCAACGCCGAGTACGTGGGCGAGGTCCGTCGCATCATGGAAGATGCGGATGTGGCTTATCAGCTGGCGGAGCTGGGCAAGGTGGACCTGGGCGGCGGCGGAACCATCGCCTTCATGTGCGCCCGTTACGGCATGGATGTCATCGACAGCGGCGTGCCCGTCCTTTCCATGCATGCGCCTTATGAGATCGT
>JAKSPZ010000224.1 GCA_024404395.1 Clostridia bacterium
GACGGGATCACGGTTTCAGTAGCTACATAAAGTCCCACCGACCGCATAGCATTGGTCGGCTGGTT
This sequence comes from Clostridia bacterium, assembly GCA_024404395.1. Lineage (GTDB taxonomy): Bacteria > Bacillota > Clostridia > Christensenellales > Aristaeellaceae > Faecivicinus. Next base: position 66 of record JAKSPZ010000224.1, read on the forward strand.
CCCTGCATTTTCGACGCCGCTTGCCCGCGCCGCAGGAAGCTCAGGGGCGACGTTCGCAGATTAAGCTGCGAAAGCTACGTTTTCGTAGTTGTCAGTTAATGTTTAAGTCCCGTTTTTATGGTAGCACGGGTCTACCGCTCGCTTCCAGGCCCCTCCGTACCCCCGTCGAAACCTTTACGGCCCCATGAGGGTGGGGATGCCTTATCCCCGATCGCGGATCGAACGCTCGATATCGCGCTGGGCGTCCCGCTTGGCCATGTCGTCGCGCTTGTCATAGAGCTTTTTGCCCTTGCACAGCGCCAGTTCCAGCTTCATGCGGCCGTCCTTCAGATATACCTGCAGCGGGATCAACGCCAGACCCTGCTGCATCACGCTCTGATGCGCCTTTCGGATCTCCGACTTGTGCATCAGCAGGCGCTTGGGGCGCATGGGGTCGGTGTTGAAGATGTTGCCCTGTTCGTAGGGGCTGATGTGCATGCCCATGACCAGCATCTCGCCGTTCTTCACCACGGCGTAGCTGTCCTTGAGGTTGCACTGACCCTGACGCAGGGACTTTACCTCCGTGCCGCGCAGTTCGATACCCGCCTCCCACGTTTCGAGAACGAAGTAGTCATGCCGGGCTTTGCGATTCTGGACAACGCTCTTGATGCCCTTCTGCGGCATAATTACCCCTCCTCTCCGCAGGAATCTTGTGTATTATACCATGTTTTTCCTTGGTTGTACAGTAGGAAATACAAAACAGCCCGCCCTCATGGGGCAGGCTGCCGTACACATAAGTATGGATCAGAAAACGGAGGGAACAACGATCTCGCCGCTGATGATCTTGCCGGCGATCTCCTCGACCTCGGCCTTCAGCTCATCGCTGACCTGCTGGGGCATGGTGTCGTCGCCGTAGCCGACGTCGATCAGACCGGTGGACATGTCGGCGACCCAGATGCTGTTGCCGGCCCAGGTGCCGTCGGTCATGTAAGCGGTGATGGCCTGTTCGATGGAAGCGTTGACGCGCTTGATCATAGAGCAGACGATGACATCGGGGTTGATGTACTTCTGATCGCTGTCGACGCCGATGGCATACAGGCCGCGCTCGGCTGCTGCTTCGAAGACGCCCTCACCGGTGCGGCTGGCGACCTGGAAGATCACGTCGCAGCCTGCATCGTACAGTGCCAGTGCCAGTTCCTTGCCCTTGGCGGGATCGTCATAGTCGCCCGCATACTGGACTTCGACGGCGATGTCCGCATTGGCGTACTTCGCGCCGGCTTCGTAGCCGACCATGAAGTCGTTGATGGTATCGCTGTCTTCGCCGCCGACCGCGCCGATCTTGCCGGTCTGGCTCAGGGTGCCGGCGATGTAGCCGACCAGGAAGGAACCTTCGTTCTGGGCGTAGGTGATGCTCATCAGGTTGTCACCGATGCCGTCCAGACCGTTGTCGATGAAGATGAACTTGGTGTCGGGCAGCTCGGGTGCGTACTCGCAGAGGATGTCCCAGAACTCCCAGCCGACGGCGACGACGATGTCGTTCTCTTCGGCTGCGGCAACCAGCTTGGTGCCGAAAGCGGAAGCGTCGTTCTTGCACTCAACCAGGGTGCCCGCAACGCCGCCCGCGGCAACCAGTGCCTCGAGGCCTTCGTTGGCGGAATCATAGAAGGAACGGTCGCCGGTGGCGCCGGAAAGGACGACAGCGACCTTCAGGTCTTCAGCGCATGCGGTCAGTGCCAGTGCCATGACCAGCAGACCGACAAGAATCAGGGAAATCAACTTTTTCATTATGATTACCTCCTATAAATTACAGCCGTCAGACGACTGCAGTTTCCAAAGCAATGCGGACCATGTTGTCCAACGCTTTCTCGCGGACCTCGGGCGTGGCCTCTTCCCCGGTATAGCGGTTCTTGACCACCGTACACAGGCAGAGCGCCTGCTTGCCCGCGCGCATGCCCTCCAGATACAGTCCCGCCGACTCCATCTCCGAAGCCAGCACATGCATCTTCTTCATGATGGGATCGTAATCGATCTCGTCATCATAGAGGGTGTCCGAGCAGTAGAGCGGTCCCACCCTCAGGCTGATCCCGAGCTTTTCCGCCGCCTCTTTGGCACGGAAAGCCAGCTCAAAGCCCGCCGTGGGGGCGAGGGTGAAGGGAAAACCGAAATGCGCGCCGAAATTGGAATCGGTGGATGCGGACGTGCCCGCCACCACATCCATCAGGGACAAGGTGGGATCGATGGCGCCCGCCGTGCCGATGCGGATGATGTTGTCCACATCGTAAGCCTCAAACAGCTCCCGCGCGTAGATCGCCACCGAGGGAATGCCCATCCCCGACGCCATCACGGATACGGGAC
>JAKSPZ010000225.1 GCA_024404395.1 Clostridia bacterium
CAACATCAGCGAATCGGGCGTCACGTCGCAGCCGATGGCAAGAACGGTCACGCCATTGTTTGCCGCTTCCCGCAGCGCCGCGCCGAAAGCCGCGTGACGTTCGTCGTTCGGACGGAACACTTTCATACCCGCCATCTGAATGACGAACAGTGCGTAAGCGCGATACCCTTCCCCCACCGCGCGGGTCAGCTCTTTCAGGTGCTTGATGCCGCGCTCCGTAGGCGCGTCGGGAAAGGATGCAATGCCGCCGTCCTCGAGGGTCACGCCTTTGACTTCGATAAAGGCTTCCCTGCCTTCCGTATCCCGTACATAGAAATCAAATCTCGAATCGCCCCATACGGTCTCGGGGCGCACGACCGCATATTCCGACAGACCCGAAAGCTTCAGTGTGCCGTTCAGAAGCGACTCCCGGACCACCTTGTTCGGCGCCATGGAATCCATGTTGATCATGATGCCATTCTTCTCAACGGCGATCAGATCATACATCAGCTTGCGGCTTCCCGCCCTGCCGTTGAAATCCTCCAGCCAGACCTTTGCGCCCGGCACCAGCAGTTCTTTACAGCGTCCCGTGTTCTTCACATGAACGGGGACGCTTTTTCCATCCAACAGTACATGCGCGACAAAGCGGTTGGGGCGATCGATGAAGGTCGCCGGAACAATATTCGAATAGATCATACCGCACGCTTGAAGGTCTTCCAACTGCCCGAGATGAGGTAGACCAGTCCGATACAGAGCGGCACATAGCCCGCGATGGCGTCGCCGTACAGGAAGCCGACGCTGCCCATCTGCATGGCAAAGCCCATCAATGCAGCGATGCCAATGCGGCTGATCATGCCGTCAATGAGTGCCACCGCCAGATTCAACTTCGTGTTGCCCGAACCGTTGATGAGGGCAAAGCTCATGGAACGGGTCACCGCGCCGCCGAGATTCACGATGATCGGGCCGACGATGATCGCTGCCACGGAGAGCACTTCAACATCTCCCGTGAACATGCCGAATACCGCATTGGGCTTCAGCCAGATGATCAAGCCGAGGGCGACGCCGATCACCGAGCAGACCGCCAGGATCGTCCACAAAATCTTCGGCACGCGGTGCGTCTTCCCCGCGCCGAGGCTCTGACCGACCATTGTGGAGCCCGCCGTGGTGAAAGAGTTGGAGACGATGCCGACCATCATCTGGATCTTGTTGTACAAGCCCGCCAGCGCGGAGTAAACCACGCCGAAGGCATTGATCCATGCGGAAACGATGATCTTCGAGAAGTTGACCGCTGCGGACTGGATCGCCATGGGAATGCCCAGGGCGAGCAGTCGCTTCAACGGCTGCTCCTCGATCCTGAAGCCCGCCAATTGGAAATCAAAGCCGAAGTTCTCGCGGCGTCGGTACAGGTAGATCAGCGAGATCACAAAGCTGGCACCCTGTCCGATGACCGTCGCCAGCGCCGCGCCGAAGACCTTCATGTCAAACACGATGACAAACAGCAGATCCAGTACCGTATTCATGACCGCCGCAATGGCAATGAACACGAAGGGGCGCTTGCTGTCCCCCATGCCGCGCAGAATGGCGGAAACGATGTTGTAACCATAGATAAACAGCAGACCCACCGCGCAGGTGACCATGTAGTCCATCGTAAAAGCGAAGGATTCCTCGGGCGTGTTCATCCAGCTCAGCACCGAATGTCTGAACGCGATACACAGCACCGACATGACCACAGACGCGCCGAGCATGGCAGTGAACAGCGTGCCGATAGTCTTTCGAACACCGTCCATATTGTTCGCACCCACATCCTGCGCGATGAGCACCTGTCCCGCCGCGGAAAAGCCCATGGCGAGGAAGGTCAACAGATGCAGGATGTCGCCGCCGATGGAGACCGCAGACATGCCGACGCGCCCGATATACTGCCCGACGATGACCATGTCCACCAGATTGTAGACGGCCTGCAGGGCATTGGATACGAAGAGCGGCGCCGCAAACTTCAGCAGCAGCTTGGTTACGTTGCCTTCGGTCAGGTCACTGACCATCGTCTTTGCCAAGAGAGAACCCTCCCAAACTTTCAATTGCTTTCATTGTATCCCCGTTGCCATCGGAATACAAGTTAATAAAAGAGGAACCGAGCCTTTCGACTCGGTTCCTTTTATTCAGCTCAGCAGCATGCGGTCGTTATCGAAATCCTGACCCTTTGCCTTGCGGTAGAGCTCCAGCAGTCCGGGAACATCCAGATTCTCTCTGGTCTCGCCCTTCAGGTCAAGAACGATGTTGCCATCGTCCAACAGGATGGTACGATTGCCCAGCTGGAGACTGCTCTCCATGTTATGGGTGATCATCAGGGTCGTGATCTGACGCTCCCTGACGATGTCGCGGGTGATCTTCAGCACCTTCTCGGCAGTGAG
>JAKSPZ010000226.1 GCA_024404395.1 Clostridia bacterium
GCGGATCGAAGGTCTCCGTCTCCAGAAGGGAGAAGCCGGGCGTATCCAGCACGCGACCGCCGCCGGGTACGGTGACCAGCTCGCAGCGACGGGTGGTATTCTTGCCGCGGTCAATCTTGCGGCTCAGATCCCCCGTCTCCATGGACAGACCGTACAGCGCATTGATCAGCGAGGACTTGCCCGCGCCGGACTGTCCCGCAAAGGCGTGGGTCAGTCCCTTCAATGCCTCGCGCAGTTCATCGACGCCCTCCCCCGTCTCCACGGAAACAATGTGGGGCTCGACCTCCGCGCCGGTATACTCCGCCGCGATCGCCTCGGCGTTGGCTTTGTCCAGATCCGCCTTGGTAACGATCAGCATCGGTCGGATGCCCGCACGTCGGGCATTGATGAGCAGACGATCCACCAGCATGCGGTCCGCCGCCGGTACCGCCGACGCCGCGACCACGCAGATCACGTCGATATTGGCAACGGGCGGGCGCACCAGCTCGTTCTTACGGGGCAGGATCTCGGTGATCCAGCCTTCCTCCTCGCCGTTGCCCGGCTCAAAGTTGACCATATCGCCGATCTTCGGCTTCAGATGCTGCCGACGGAATTTGGCCTGCGCGCGAAGGGTGTACTCCGCGCCCGTCTCATCCACCGCGTAGTAAAAGCCGCCGATGCCCCTGACAAGGACTCCCTGCAAACGATCGCCTCCAATTAATCAAACATCAGTTGGGTCGTATCCATCAGAACGCCGTCGATGTAGACCCTGATGGTATGCATACCGGGCTCATCGTCGCTGAGGACGATTTCATGATTGCCCGCGTTCATAGTCTCCAGAAATGCCGTTTCTTCCTGACCGTTCTCCTCGGCGTAAGTGATCTCAACGGACAGATCGTCCAGAGGAACGACGACGGTCAAAGGTGCCGCGGGGCTGTAGTTCTCGGCGCTTCTCGGCGAGACCACAAGGTCGATCGCCGTGCCCACCAGCACGGTGGTGTCCGCCGCGATGCTCTGCTCGATGACGGAATGGGCGGGAGCGTCCGCCGAATAACCCTCGGCAACGTTGCCGACCTGAAGGCCTTCCGCCTCCAGCAGGGCAATGGCGCCCTCGAGGCTCAGTCCCCACAGGGACGGCATGACGACGGTGTGTCCGCTGACCTCCAGCACCACCTCGGTGTCGCGGCTCTGCCAGCCCTCTTCGAGATTCTGGCTTACCACCGTTCCGGGGTCGGCATCGTTGTGGACGTAATTGACCGTAACGGTGAGGGCACCGCTGTCGGTAACGCTCTGCACCGCTTCCGCTTCGGTCATGCCCAGCACATCTTCCATGTAGAACCACTGGGTGCCGTTGCTGACGGTGAGGGTGACGATGGTATTCTTCGCGGTGCGCTTGCTGCTCTCGGGGGTCTGCGCGATGACCACGCCCGCCTCGAACTCTTCACTGTAGACCGATTCGACGGCGACCTGAAGTCCCGACGCCTCGACCACGGTCCGCGCCGCGCTCTCCTGCATGCCCAGCACGGAAGGTACGACCTTCTGTCCGCTGTAGCTGATGATGAACCATGCGACGGTCACGACGATGCAGATGCCCACCAGCACGGCTGCCGTCAGCGCACGTCTGCGAAGCCTGCGCTGTTCGCGGGTAAGCTCGTCTTTCTTCTCATCGGTCTCTGTGACTGCGGCGGGTTCCGCCTTCTCCGCGGGCAGACGCACGAAGCCGCCGCGGGGATGTTTCAACGCTTTCTTCAGGTCGGAAGCCATGTCGGCCGCCGTATGATAGCGCTGGTTCTTGTTCTTTCTCAGGGCTCTGCCCACGACCTCGTCCAGCGCCACGGAGATGTCCCCCGCGTACACGCGCATGGATTTCGGCTCTTCTTTGACGTGCATCAGCGCGATGGACTCGATGTCGTCGCCGTCGAAGGGCACGCGACCCGTCAGCATCTCGTAGAGCACGATGCCCACGGAATAGAGGTCGCTCTTTTCGTCCGCCACCTCGCCCTTCGCCTGTTCGGGGGAAAGGTAATGGGCGCTGCCCACGGCGGAAGCATCCACAAAGACGGAGTCCCTGTTCTTCATGTGGGCGATGCCGAAGTCGGCGACCTTGACCACGCCCTTCTTGTCGACAAGGATGTTCTGAGGCTTGATATCGCGATGGACGATGCCGTGGCGATGGGCGTGATTGAGGGCCGCCAGAATGCGGATGGCCATGGCCACCGCACGATGGGGCTCGATCCTGCCTTCTTCCTTGATGACCTCTTTCAGGGTACGTCCTTCCACGTATTCCATGACGAGGAAGCGATGCTCTCCGTCGATGCCCACGGCAAGCAGGTCGGCGATATTCTCATGGGAGACCTTGGACGCAGCCTCCGCCTCGCGGCAGAAACGGCGCACG
>JAKSPZ010000227.1 GCA_024404395.1 Clostridia bacterium
TGCGACTGGAGCCGAGGAAGGTGCCGCCCTTGGTCAGGATGCCGGAGAAATCGTTATAGGAAAGGAGCTTGAACTTGCCGTTGATCAGTCCCTGATAACCATCCAGGAAGCCGTACAGTTCAATGTCCTGATTGGAATTATAAAGCGTCTTGGCAACACCGCGCATTGCTGCATTCAAAGCCTGGCAGTCGCCGCCGCTGGTCAGCATACCGATTCTGAGCATAGGAAGTACCTCCTGCAATAATTATAACTATATTATACACGAAATTATCAAAAAAGCAACATCGAAGTTACAATAAAAAAGAACCGCCGAATGTATTTCGGCGGTTCGATCAACGATTTCAGCAGCGCTTGCCGTCGATATAGGTGGCAAGGATCTTGGTCTGCAGGCTGTAGAGGCAGCCGTCGGTGAGGATGAAGTCCGCATCCTTGCCGACTTCCAGAGAACCGACGCGATCTGCGACGCCGATGTGCTCGGCGGGGTTGATGGTGATGGCCTTGAAAGCCTCGAAGGGATCCATGCCCGCTTCAACAGCCATGGCCGCGCAGAAGCGAAGCTGAGACTGCATGGAGACAGGGGAGTCGGTGATGATGGAGACATGGATACCCGCCTTGTTCAGGATACCGGGAGTGGTCCAGGTCTTGTGGCGAAGTTCGATCTTGGTGGGGTTGCCGTCGGTGGGACCGACTGCGCAGAACAGACCGGCACGAACCAGCTCATCAACGATCAGCGCACCTTCGGTAACGTGCTCCAGAGTCATTTTGATGCCGAATTCCTTGGCGATGCGGACTGCGGTGAGCAAGTCATTGGCCTGATGGGCATGGGCTTTCAGGGGCATTTCCTTGCGAATGACAGGCAGCAGGGCGTTGAGCTTCATATCGAAGGCGGGCATCTTAGTGATGTCGCCGTTGGCAGCGTCGATCTTCTCGGCATACTCGCGGGCCTTGAAGAGCATCTCGCGGAGCTTGGAAGCGGTGGTCATGCGGGTGCTGATGCCGTTGGTGCGATGGCAGCGCTTGGGATTCTCACCGAAGGCGCACTTCATGGCAGCCTCAGGCTTGATGCACATATCATCGATGCACTTGCCGGTGGTCTTGAAACAGGCGAAGGTGCCGCCCAGAACGTTGGCACTGCCGGGGCCGGTGCATACGGTGGTTACGCCGCCCTTGCAGGCTTCTTCGATGGATTCGTCCAGGGGATTGATGGAATCGATGGCGCGAAGCTGAGGGCAGACGGGCTCATTCATCTCGTTGTAATCGTCGCCTTCATAACCCATTGCCCAGCCGTCCAGACCGATGTGACCATGGGCTTCGACCATGCCGGGATAGACGTTCAGACCGGTAGCGTCGATGATCTCGGCGTCATCGGCAGGGAGATCTTTGCCGATGGCAGCGATCTTGCCGTCGACAACGAGGATATCCGCGATATATTTCTCGCGATGGACTGCATCGGCGATATTGCCACCGCGCACAAGAAGCTTGCTCATATCAGGTTTCCTCCGTTAGTTCTTAAGACTGTGCAGGGGTGCGGGGATCGTACCGCCGCGATGGATAAAGTCTGCTGCACTCTGGGACTTGATTGCGATAACGGGGGCATGTCCCAGCAATCCGCCAAACTCAACGCTGTCGCCGACTTTCGTACCGGGAGCGGGGATGACGCGGACGGCGGTGGTCTTGTTATTGATCATGCCGATGGCTGCTTCGTCTGCGATGATGGCGGAGATGGTCTCGGCGGTGGTGTCGCCGGGAATGGCGATCATGTCCAGACCGACGGAGCAGACGCAGGTCATGGCTTCCAGCTTTTCGAGGGTCAGTACGCCCTTCTCGGCAGCGTGGATCATGCCGATGTCTTCGCTGACGGGGATGAAGGCGCCCGAAAGACCACCGATGTGGGAAGAGGCCATGACGCCACCCTTCTTAACGGCGTCGTTCAGGAGCGCGAGAGCTGCTGTGGTGCCGTGGGTGCCGCAGACCTCCAGACCCATCTCCTCCAGAATGGCGGCGACGGAATCGCCGACGGCGGGGGTGGGGGCGAGGGAGAGGTCGACGATACCGAAGGGAACGCCGAGGCGCTTGGATGCTTCCTTGGCGACCAGCTGACCGACGCGGGTGATATGGAAGGCGGTGCGTTTGATGGTCTCTGCGACGGTATCAAAGGGTTCGCCCTTGACGCGTTCCAGTGCGACCTTGACGACGCCGGGTCCGCTGACACCGACGCTGACGGCGCAATCGCCTTCACCGGGTCCGTGGAAAGCGCCTGCCATGAAAGGATTGTCCTCAACGGCATTGCAGAAAACGACCAGCTTGGCGCAGCCGAGACCGCTCTTGCCGCCGGTCTTCTCCGCGGTCTGCTTGACCACTTCG
>JAKSPZ010000228.1 GCA_024404395.1 Clostridia bacterium
TGGGGAACTTTTTGCCGGTGCATTCGGCGATGGCACTGCTGATCTCGGTATCCAGAGGAGAGACATAGCCCATGACAGAAGACTGATAATTGCAGCTCAGCTCGAACATCAGTTTGTACAGATCGCGGACATAGGGAGCATAGGTGTCGCCGGAGATCTTGGTGACGCGGTTGATGATGCTGCGTTCACGGGCATGATCGCGGATGACGCGGGTACCTGCCTTCTTGGCGGCGGCGATATCTTCTACGACCTTCATGCGCTGAACGAGGAGGTCGGTGATCTGATCGTCGATCACGTCGATGCGTGCACGGATGGGATTCAGGTCCATTGTGAAGACTCCTTTCGACTTTCGAGGATGATATCATACAATGCGATGGCCATAGCGGCTTCCACGCAGGGGACCGCGCGGGGGATGATGCAGGGATCATGTCGACCGCTGATGACCAGCTCGGTATTGCTCTTTTCGCTGAGGGAGACGGAGGGCTGCGCTTTTGCAATAGAAGGCGTGGGCTTGATGGCGATGCGGGCGATGATGGGCATGCCCGTGGTGATGCCGCCGAGGATGCCGCCGTGACGGTTGGTCACCGTCCTGACGGTACCATCTTCCATGCGGTAAGCGTCGTTGTGTTCGCTGCCGCGGAGATCGGCGGCCTTGAAGCCCAGACCGAACTCAACGCCGCGAACGGCGGGAATGCCGAAGAAGGTCCGAGTAAGACGGTTTTCGATGCCGTCAAACATGGGGTCGCCCAGACCGGCGGGAACGCCGACGGCATAGCACTCGATGAGTCCGCCGACGGAATCGCCCTCGGATTTTGCCTGAGCCACCGCTTCCGTCATCTTCTCGGCGACGGACTTGTCCAGCACGGGCAGAGGTCCTTCGCACAGAGCGTCCAGCTGAGGATCGGCGGCATCCATCTCGATGTCGTCGATGCCTGCCAGACGGGAGACACGGGCGCGGATCCTGATGCCTTCTTTTTCAAGCAGCTGCAATGCCAGTGCACCCGCAAAGCAGAGCGGGGCGGTGAGGCGGCCGGAGAACTGTCCGCCGCCGCGAATGTCATTGGCGCTGTTGTAGCGGACGGATGCGGGGTAATCCGCATGTCCGGGACGGGGCACATCTTTCAGCTTGGCGTAATCGGTGGAACGGTGATCACCGTTGACGATCCGCATGGCGAGGGGCGCGCCGCAGGTCTCGCCGTTCTCGTTGAGTCCGGCAAGGATCTCGGGCAAGTCGGCTTCTTTACGAGCGGTGGACATGGCATTGCTGCCGGGCGCGCGGCGGGCCATGAAAGCGCCGACGGCGTCCCAGTCGGGCTTGAAGCCGGCGGGAAGTCCCTCAATGACCGCACCGATGGAAGGTGCGTGGGACTGACCGTAGATCAGAACACTGTAGTTATCACCGATCCGGTTCGACATCTGCATGACCTCCCATTGCGTTGAAGTGATCGAAGAAAGCGGGGTAGGATTTGGAAACCGCCTGCGCGTCGGTGATGACGGTCTCGCCCGAGGCGACGGTGGCGGCGATGGCGGCAGCCATGACGATACGATGATCGTTGCATCCGTCTACCGTTCCGCCGTGAAGGGGCGTGCCGCCGAAAACAGTGAGGGTATCCTCGGTGTCTTCGGCTCTGCCGCCCAGCGCGGTCAGCATATTCTTGACGGCAGTGAGGCGGTCGCTTTCCTTGATGCGGAGACGTCCCGCGCCCACGAAGCGGGTGATGCCGTTGTACATGGCGGCGCCCACAGCCAGTGTGGGAACGAGATCGGGGGTCTCGGAGACGTCGATGTCACCGCCCAGCTGCTCAAGGAAGGGGACGATGGCTTTGTCGCCCTGAGAGGAATCATCGAGAATGCCTGTCAGTTCGATCTTGCTGCCGATGTTGTTGGCGGTCACCCAGAAAGCCGCGGAAGACCAGTCGCCTTCCGCAACGGTGGATTCGGGGGAATGGTATTTCTGCCCGCCGGGGATGTGCCAACCATTCTCATGAACATCAATGCGGATGCCGAACTGTTTCAGCACTTCAATGGTCATGACCACGTAAGGCGCGGATTCCAGCTTGGTGGTGAGGATGATATCGCTGTCCTCACCGCAGAGGGGCAGGGACATCAGAAGCCCAGTGATGTACTGACTGCTGACGTTGCCCGCGATTTCATAAGTGCCGCCGCGCAGCTGTCCGGAGATGTTGATGGGCAGAAGCGACGCATCGCATTCCACACTGTGCGCGCGGAGTGCATCCGTCAGAATGTCGTTGGGGCGCATGGGCAACCGACCTTCACCCGTGAAGCGGGCGGTCTTTCCCAATGCAGCGGCAACGGGCAAAAGGAAGCGGAGTGTGGAGCCGCTCTC
>JAKSPZ010000229.1 GCA_024404395.1 Clostridia bacterium
AAGAATATCCGCCGCCACGGAAGTAGCCCAGATCGGCGTAGTTCCAGGTGGTGTTGGCCATGATGGCCTTCTGATCTTCCTCGGTGACCTCGTACCAGGGCTTCATCAGGCGGGTCTCGCCGTCGCGAGCCTGACCGTTGGCATCCAGGCAGCATGCGCCGGAGTTGATCAGGTGGATGAAACCGCCGTTCTCCTTGGCGTGGCCTTCGACCTCATAACCGGTGCAGCGCTTGACAGCGTCGGAGCTCCAGAAGGTGCGGACGTCGGCGAACATCTGAGGACGGTTGGTCAGCAGCTTCATGAACATCATGCCCAGACCGTTGAGGACGTCGTTCTCGGTGGCCAGGATGTAGGGCTCACGGGCGCCGTTGTGGTCGAAGGAGGTGTTCAGCATGGCCTCGGGGAAGTCGCAGTTGGGATAGAAGTCAGTCCACTGACGCTGGCCCTGGAAACCGCCGGCAATGGCGTTGTGGCCGACCATTTCTTCTTCGCAGCCTTCGGGGAGGTTGGGGTTGCCGTTCATGAGGTCCTTGATGATCAGGTACATCTTGAGGGTGAACTCCCAGTCAGCCTTCTTCTGCTCTGCGGACTTCTGCAGCTCAACGGGGTTCTTGTCGAAGCCTTCGATAACGTTGGCGTCGGCCCATGCCTTGAGCTTCTCGTACTCGGCGGCATCGTAGATGCCGTTGGTCATGCGGCGGATGACTTCGACTTCGTCGACGGACTCAACGCGCATGCCCAGGTACTCTTCGATGAACTTGTTGTCGATGATGGAACCGCCGATACCCATGCAGGCGGAACCGATCTGCAGGTAGGACTTACCGCGCATGGTGGCAGCGGCGACTGCGGCGCGGGCGAAGCGGAGCAGCTTTTCCTGAACGTCTGCGGGGATGGAGGTGTCGTCGGCTTCCTGGACCTCATGGCCGTAGATGCCGAATGCGGGCAGACCCTTCTGGGCGTGGGTTGCGAGAACGCTGGCCAGATAGACAGCGCCGGGACGCTCGGTGCCGTTGAAGCCCCAAACGGCCTTGATGGTGTTGCGGTCCATGTCCATGGTCTCCGCGCCGTAGCACCAGCAGGGAGTGACGGTCAGGGTGATGGCAACGCCTTCACGACGGAACTTCTCTTCGCAAGCGGCGGCTTCGGCAACGCGGCCGATGGTGGTGTCGGCGATGATGACCTTAACGGGCTCGCCGTTGGAGTAGCGCAGATTCTCGCTCAGCAGCTTGGCTGCGGACTTTGCCATGTTCATGGTCTGGTCTTCCAGGCCTTCACGAACCTTCAGGGCGCCGCGGCGACCGTCGATGGTCGGGCGGATACCGATGACGGGATAAGAACCGATGTAACGATTTTCAGCCATTGTAAATTCCTCCCATATAAAGTAAACCATAAATGGTCTATTTAATCAAATAATAACATTGATTTTCCCGCCTGTATTGTGGTATAATGGCAAAAAATGGTATTATCGTATTATGTTAGAGGTGATCGATTGCATTATCTGAAATACGTGGAAGACATCCATCACAAGACGGGCGATCTGCCCCTCGCCTTCTACGATGTGGACGAACATCATCCGCGATACGTCATGCGTTCCCACTGGCATCGGGAGACGGAGATCCTCCGCGTGGTGTCGGGCAGCCTGCATCTCTATGCGGATGTCTCTACCATAGAAGTCTCTGCCGGCGAGACGGTCATCATCGGCGGCAGCGTGCTCCACGGCTGCGATCCCGTGGACTGCCACTATCAGTGCCTCGTCTTCGATCCCAATGCCCTGCTGATGCATTTCGATTCCTGCAAGCGGGTCGCTACTCAGTGGTGCAGCGGCGTGGCGGCGCTCCGCGACACGAACGGCGCCGTGGAGCGTCTCTTTACCGCGCTGGAGACGGGCATCGAATCCCACGTGATGACCGTCATCGGCGGGCTGTATGAGGTGTTCGGTTCGCTGCCCGAACTGACCGCCGCGGAACGTTCCGCCGCCACCGAGCGCAATGATATGCGCGCGGAACAGCTGAAGCCCGCGCTGGAGTACATCGAGCAGAACTACAGCAGCCACATCTCGCTGGAGACGCTGGCGCGGCTGACGGGTCTGTCCGCCAAATATTTCTGCCGCTGCTTCAAGGCAGTGACCCACCGCTCCCCCATCGACTATCTGAACCACTATCGCGTGGAGTGCGCGGGCTACTGCCTCAGCACCACGGATATGACCGTCGCCGAGGTCGCCCAGAGCTGCGGTTTCAATGATTCGAGCTTTTTCATCAAACAATTCAAACACTACAAACAATTCTCTGACGTTCCGAGCCGAACTCTC
>JAKSPZ010000023.1 GCA_024404395.1 Clostridia bacterium
TCACCGATTCCGCGGTCATGGCGGAGATGTAGAAGAGATTCACGATATAGGAGCTACCGATGCCCTTGAAGTTGGTGGAGCGTTCCAGCTCCGCCTCCAGCTCCTTGTGGGTCATGCGGACTTCCAGCCGCTCGCCGCTGTCCAGCGTGAGGATCTGCAGCTTGCCGTCGGAAGCCGCGTACATGATGTTTCGAACATAGAGGTTTCGCATGCCCGTGCGGGTGTTGAAGATGATCTGCCGACGGCGCTCGCGTCCGATGAGCCGTCCCGCGTTGTCCAACACCTCGAAGAGCCGCTCCTCGGGAATGCCCTTGATGAGATACTGTGTGGCGCCGACCTCGAAGGCCTCCAGCGCGTAGGCCGTTTCGGAGGTGAGGAAGATGATGGACACGCCCACGCAGAGATTTCTCAGCTGGCGCGCCACTTCGATGCCGCTGATGCCGGGCATGACCACGTCCAGCAGGTAGATGTGGAAGCGTTCGCCCATCTCCACCTGTGTCAGCATCTCAAGGGCGGAGTTGAAGCAGACCGCCTCGATCTCCTGCTCGGGATGAAGGGCCGCGTAATGGCGCAGCATTTCGGAAGACCGCTGCAGCCACTGCTCCGAATCGTCACAGATCGCAATTCTCAACTGACTCATCCGATGCCCCTCCGTTCCCTGTTCTATCCTGCTGTAATACTACACTATGCGCCGCCCGTCTTCAATAATTTATCATAAATCGTAAATATAGCGTAATAATCTGAAATTTATTCTTGATATTTGTTCATAATTATGATACAATTCCTCCGTAGTTATATCGGAGGGAAGAGACACATGAAACGGATTCGATTCTTTGCACTGACCTTGGTCTTCAGTCTGGTACTGACCATGCTGCCCGCGTTCACGCAGGAAGCCATGGCTGCGCCCGCCTATTACATCGAGGTCGACATCACCAACCAGTACGTGATCGTCTATCGCAACAGCAACCGTACCGCCAGCGGTGTGGTCCGCGCGATGATCTGCTCCACCGGCAAAGACGCGACCCCCACGCCCACGGGCACCTTTACCCTGCCCTCCAAATCCCGCTCCTCCGAGCGCACGGAATGGTACTACTTCTCCGAGTACAACTGCTGGGCGAAGTATGCCACCCGCATCCGCGGCGGCATCCTGTTCCATTCCGTCACCTATGCCTCCAAGACCTCCGGTCCCTCCAGCACCGCTGTCCGCAATCTGGGTTCCAAGGCTTCCCACGGCTGCATCCGTCTGCGCGTGGATGACGCAAGATGGATCGCCCAGAACTGCCCCGCAGGCACCACCGTCCGCATCTACAAGAGCGGCAAGGTGAACAGCACCCTGCGCAGCCGTCTGCTGAACCGTTCTTTCGACGCAAGCGTTGAGACCGCCGAGCACTTCTTCGGCAACGCATCCGTGTCCTCCTCCAATCTGCAGGAAGGCAGCCGCGGCGAGGATGTCCGCGCCATGCAGGCGAAGCTCATCGAGCTGGGCTACCTCAACGATAAGGCCGACGGCATCTTCGGTCCCAAGACCGCCGCAGCCGTCAAGGCTTTCCAGAGCGCCAACGGTCTGCCCGCCAACGGTGTGGTAGATCAGGCACAGCTGCAGCGCATCCTGAACACCGCCAAGACTCCCGTGGGACTGTCCGCGGGCGAGACCGGCGAGAAAGTCGATTCCCTCCAGAATGCCCTCATCGCCCTCCGTTTCCTGAATGCCCCCGCCAGCGGCGTGTTTGACGATGCCACCGTCAACGCTGTTCGCAGCTATCAGCAGGCCATGGGCAAGTCCGTCAACGGCATTGCCGACGACGGTCTCATCAGCGAAGCCGTGGCGAAGGCTGCGGAGATCACCGCCCGCTTCCCCGACGGCAACTATCAGATCATCACCACCACCACTTCCACCGACTACGCCACCGTCAGTGTCAACACTTCCCTGGATGTCCGTTCCTCTCCCTCCACCTCCGCAAGCGTCCTCGGCCGCTTCTACAACGGCGACCGCGTGCAGGTGCTGAGCAACGCGAACGGCTGGGCAAGAGTGACCAACGGCAGCCTGACCGGCTACTGCAGCGCCACCTACCTGCGCTTCTACACCGAGACCACCTCCGTTCTGGACTACGGTGTGGGCGACGGCAGCACGGTCGATCCCACCGAGCCCGAAACCCCCGAGACCCCCGTCGAGGTCCCCGAGACCGTCAACCGCACTTTGAACTACGGCATGTCCGGCGCAGACGTCCCCGCCCTCCAGAACGCCCTCATCGCCATGAAGCTGATGAACGGCGAACCCACGGGCGTGTATGACGATGCCACCGTCTCCGCCGTCGTCCTCTGGCAGCGCGCCAATGCGGAGACCGCCAACGGTCAGGCCGGCATGGCCCTCCAGAACGCCATCCGCCAGCGTCGCGACGAGCTGGATGCACAGTACGGCAGCGGCAATTACACCGCCACCGTCTCCACCCGTTCCGACCTGTACGCCACCGTCAAGGTCAACACCTATCTGAACATCCGTGCCGCCGCCAACACCTCCTCCACCTCCCTCGGTCGACTGTACAACGGCAATGTGGTCTACGTGGTCAGCCGCGGCGCGACCTGGTCCCGCATCCGTTCCGGCAACATCGTCGGCTACTGCCACAATGACTATCTGACCTTCAAGGAAGTCGAGAGCACCGCCATCGATTACGTGGAGTGCATCCCCGAAACCCCCGAGACGCCCGAAGTCGAGCCCGATGAGACTGAGGCACCCGAGGCCGAACCCACCCCCGAACCCGAACCTGCCGTGAAGACCGAGACCGTGACCAAGGATGTGGCCACCGTTCACGTCAACACCTACCTCAACATGCGCACCGCCGCCAACACCGCCGCCACCCCCGTTGCCCGTCTGTACAACGGCACCGTGCTGGATGTGGTCACCAAGGGCGCGGAATGGTCGCAGGTCAGCTATAACGGACTGGTGGGCTACTGCCACAACCAGTATCTGACCTTCGGCACCGTCAGCTACGAGCGTCCCATCGAGGAAGAGGAGATGCCCGAAGTCGTCGATACGCCCACCGAGGCGCCGACGGAAGCTCCCACCGAAGCGCCCGTTGAGACTGAAGCGCCCACTGAAACGCCCACCGAAGCACCCACCGTCGCACCCAACGAGGCTCCGTCCGACGCGCCTACTCAGGCTGCCACGGAAGCACCCGTTGAGACCGAGGCGCCCGTTGAGACCGTCACCGAGGCACCCACCGCAGAGCCTGTCCGCTACGCTGTGGTCAATGTCCCCGAGACCGCGCTGTACATCAAGGCGGAAGTGAAGGACGAGAATGTCTTCATGCCGCTGATCAACATGAAGGGCATGTTCTTCGAAGTGGTCGAGAGCGATACTCAGTGGACCACCGTCAAGTGGGAGAATAAGACCTACTTCATCCCCACCGCGGATGTCACCTTCACCACCCTGAAGCCCGAAGCGACGCCCACGCCCGAAGCCGAGCCCGTCGCCGCTAAGACGGTGACCGCAGCGCCCACGGAGGTACCTACCGCCGTGCCCACGGAAGCGCCTACCGCTGAACCTACGGAAGCACCCACCGCCGTGCCCACCGAGGCACCCACCGCTGTGCCCACGGAGGCGCCCACCGCCGTGCCGACCGCCGCACCCACTGCGGCACCCACCGCAGCGCCTGCGGAGGTGCCCGCCGAGGAACCCGCAGCCGAGAACGAATAACGCACAAAACCGCCCGCATCGATACGGCTGCGGGCGGTTACTTAAGCATCACAGGGAAATAGCTGCCTCGCAGGGCAGCTTTTTCTTATGCCTTCATCATGCTCTCGCGGAAGCACTTGATGTCGTCAAAGGCCTTCGCATAAGCAGCTTCACGTTCGATCTTCAGGCAGTCGTTGAAGATCAGCGTGGAAAAGCCGTGGATGTAGATGGCAACGAACTCCACAAAGCGGATGCTCTGTTCCTCATTCATGCCGTACATCTCGGCAATCTCCTTGCGCAGGCAGCCGGTGGACGTGGGCTCAAAAGCCTTCATCAGGTAGCTCTCGGGCAAGCCCAGCGCATTGGTGGCGCAGAGGAAGCGCATGGTGTTGGGCATATCGAAAGCCATGTCGATGTAAGCTTCGCACAGGGTGAAGAAGCGGTTCTTCGGGCTGGGACGACGGCGCATGTAATCTTCCATGATGCGCTGCAGCGTATAGATCGCCAGCTCCTTGCGGAAATTGTCCATGGTCCCGAACTGCCAGGAAATGGGCTGAGTACTGCAATTCAGCGCATGGGCGACGGAACGGATATTGACAGCCTGATAGCCTTCCTTCTGAACGATCTCAAAAGCGGCCTGCAGCATCTCTTCCTTGGTATTCTGAGCTTTACGCGGCATAAGGCACCTCCGAAAAAAACAGTCTCACAGCACTTTGCATTCACTCAACAGCACTGCCGAACCGGTTTATGAGAAAATGATATATAAAATCTGCAATACTGTCAAGCGTGTTTGCAACGCAGTTACAATATTATTCTGTTAATTCTGAAACGTTTGTTCTATCTCAATCTCCGATACCAGTTTCCTGATCCGCTCCCGCGCCTCGCTCTGGAGCATGAAGGACTCTTCGGGGGTGGGCGTGGCGTCTCCCATGAGGGCGACGAACTGGCTGACCTTCAGACCCAGAGCATCCTGCATCTCACGATCGGAACCCTTGGGGGATACGAGATAGTAACACAGCAGTGAATCCTTCTGACCGATGCGGTGGGCGCGATCCTCCGCCTGAGAATGGACCGCCGGCGACCAGTCCAGCTCGCCGCAGCCCACGCCGGTCGCCCGCTGGAGGCTCAGTCCGCAGGCACTGCGCAGCGAGATGCAGACCAGATCGGTGCGTCCCTCCATGAAGTTCCGCAGCGCTTCGTCCTTCTTGGCTTCCGTCTCACGTCCCGTGATGAACCCGGGGCGGAGTGATTTCAGCTCGCGCTTGTACACGTCCATGACGGCGTGGTGATGTCCCATGAGCAGGACCTTCTCCCCCGCCTCCACCAGTGCGCGGACGAATGCCGCAACGAAGGGCGCCTTGGCCACGCCCGTCGCCTGACGCTGCTGTCCGCAGATGGCGTCCTCGATAATGGCGCGGCGGGCGGGATCGTCGGTGGCGCGGAGCAGCTTCAGGTTCTCCGCCACGGGACGCATCAGCGCGCGGTAGACGGTGTCGTCCCAGTCGATCTCCTGCACCAGTCGGCGCTTGGGGCTCAGTTCGGTGAGCACCTCGTTCTTCATGCGGCGCAGCATGAGTCCCTCGCGGCGCAGATGCTCGCCCAACAGCTCGGGCTTGGCGACGATGGCGCTGTTGTAGCCGTAGCACCACTCGCGGGAAAAGCTCTCCCAGTCGCCCAGACAGTGGAAGTCGATGATGTTGATGACGTTCCAGATCTCGCCGCCCTGATTGTAGATGGGCGTGCCGCTGAGACCGATGACGTTCTCGCACGCCCCCGCCAGCAAACTCGCCGCGGAGTACTTGTTGGTGCCGTTGTGGCGCAGCTCCTGCGCCTCATCGAAGATGACGGTGCGAAAACCACACTCGGGCAGCACGTCCTTCCAGCCGCGGAGGAGCAGATAGTGGGTGATGTAGATATCCGCCTCGGGCAGCAGATAGGGCGTCAGTCCCTTGATGACGTGCACGCGGATATCCGCACCCAGGAAGCGCTCGATCTCGCGGATCCAGTTGCGGATCAAGTGCGGCGGCACCACAAGGATGGCGGGATAAGCCGCCGTGGTGGCGAGGAACGCCAGCGCCTGCACGGTCTTGCCCAGACCCATCTCGTCCGCCAGCAGGCAGCGGCGCGACGTCATGAGGAAGCCCAGGCCGATCTTCTGGAAGGGCAGCAGCTCGCCGCCGAAGGTGCCCTCGGGCGGTTCCGCCACGATGGGCGAACGGAGTGCCGCCTCCCGTCGGGCGGCATAGTCCCGCGCCTCCTCCAGGGACTGTTCCCAGCGGGCGCGGTCGGATTCTTTGATGATCAGCGGGTAGCGGAGCATCAGCCAGTTCAGATCGCCGATGATGCGCCGATGGGCCGTAAAGCGCGCAACGCCCCGTCCCCGACCGTCACAGCCGGGAAAGAGGCGTTTGGCAAGTTCCGTGACGCAGGGCTCGCCCTTGATGGTCCAGCACCTGCTTTTTCTGTTGTACGAAAGGGTACCGTAGGTCATGGCATCCGCGGGCACATCCCGCAGGAAAGGCGGATAATCGCGATTCACGGCAGTGCCACCCCCCACAGTCGGTTCAATGATAGTTGTATCAGCGGCTTTCCGCCCACCGTCGGCGGCAGATCCACCGCCGTCCGCGTGACCACGATCAGCGCATCCAGTGCGTCGGTCTTCAGGTAGCGGATCACCTGTTTGCGCAGCGCCGAGGGGACGGGACGTCCCTTCTTGACCTCGATGCCCACACGTCCCACCGTGAAATCCACACGGCAGCCCGGTGCCAGCCGCACCTCGTGATTGGGCTCGAGACCCGCCTCCGCCAGCACCCGCGCCACCTCGTCATGGAGGTCGTACTCGTCGGGGAACGCGGAGACCCGCAGCGTTTTCAACGCTTCAATGATCGTCTTTGTCATGTTTCAAGGAGCGCCTTCAATTCCTCCGGCAGGGGCGAGGTCAGCTCGACCCGCGCGCCCGTATCGGGATGATCGAAGGCAAGGAATGCTGAATGGAGGGCGAATCGACCCGGCAGGGTCTCCGTCTCCTTACCGTAGAGAAAATCGCCCACGATGGGGTGACCGATGGCGGACAGGTGCACCCGTATCTGATGGGTGCGCCCCGTTTCCAGCCGCAGTCGGACCAGGGTGCGCCCGTTGCCCGTCGCCACCACGGTCATGTGGGTGCGGGCGGGCTTGCCGTTCTCGTGATCGATGATGCGCCTGACCGTCGCCTCGGGCGCCTTGCCGATGGGCAGGTCGATGACGCGGTCGCCCTCGATCACACCCTCCGCCACCGCCAGATATTCGCGGACGAAGGACGGGGTGTGGAGCTGCTTTTGCAGGTGCGCGCAGGTGTGGGCGTCAAAAGCCGCGGTGAGCAGCCCCGATGTGCCCTTGTCCAGACGGTTCAGCGGACGAAAGACATAGCCTTCCCGCTCGCGGAAACGGTACGCCAGCCGATTCTCCAGCGTCATGGCGTCGGACTTCACCGAGCACTGACAGGGCAGCGGCGCGGGCTTGTCCACCACATAGACGCTGTCGTCCATGTAGGGGATGACGACGGAGGTCTCGTCGAAGACCACCGCGTCGTGTTCCCGCTCGGGCAGCACCACCTCGACGATGTCGCCCGCGCGGAGCTTCTCGTTGGCATGGACCACCGCGCCGTTGACCCGCAGACCGCCCTGCACCTTCAGCCGCGTGAGCTGGGTGTAGGACACCTCAAGGGTGCCGCGGACATAATGCTTGATCAGCCGTCCGTCATCCTCGGGGGCGACGACGGCTCGAAGGGTCCGACTCACGATCAGTCGATGGGATTGCCTTCCGCGTCGAACAGCGGGAGCTTCTCCAGATAGATGATGTCGTCGCGCTTGGCGGCGTCGCCCTCGGCGAGGATGGCCACACGACCGACGATGTTGCCGCCTGCGGTATTGACCAGAGACTCAAGGGCGCGGAGGGATTCGCCGGTGGAGATGACGTCGTCCACGATGACGACGCGCTTGCCCTTCATGTAGTCGGCATCATAGCCGTCCAGATACAGGGTCTGCACGTGGTCGGTGGTGATGGAGCGGACCTCGACCTTCACGGGCTTGCGCATGTAGAGCTTCATGCCCTTTCTGGCCAGAACGTAGCGCTCGTTGTTGTTCAGGCGCGCCATTTCATGAACGATCGGAATGCCCTTGGACTCGGCGGTGATGAGGACGTCGTGCTCGGGGCAGCGTTCGTTCAGTGCCTTGGCGGCGGCGGTGGTCAGCTCGGGGTCGCCGAAGATGACGAAAGCACCGATCATGAGCTTGTCATTCAGGGGGCAGAGGGGCAGGTCGCGGTCCAGACCCGCGATATTCATGGAATAATACTCTTTCATGGCGATTCTCCTTTATTCTTTCGGTCGATACCACAGACCGTATTGTTCTTCGTTCTTCAATGCGGAAAGCAGCTGTTCCCGCGCCTTTGGATAGCGCTTGGTGAGCTCGTCCAGCAGCCGTTTCATCTCGGCGCGGTCGGTCTGTCCGTTGACGGGACCGGGGGACTTGGTGACGGGCACCTCCAGTGCTTTGGCCAGATGGATGAGCTTCTTCTCGGGGCAGTAGATCATGGGGCGGATCTGGGTCACGCCCGACTTCTCCAGCGTCGTCGCGGGTTGGAAGGTATGGAGCCGTCCTTCGTGGAGGACGCTCATCAGAAGCGTCTCCAGCGCGTCGTCCCGATGATGCCCCAACGCCAGCTTGTTGATGTTGTTTTCAACGCAGGTGTTGATGAGGGCGCCGCGGCGCATCCGCGCACAGAGGGAGCAGGGATTGGGTTCCTTCCGCTCCTCGAATACGATGGGACCGATCTCCGTCTCCTTGACGATGTACGGAACCTCCAGCTTTCGGCAGAAGTCCCGCAGGGG
>JAKSPZ010000230.1 GCA_024404395.1 Clostridia bacterium
GGCAGATGTCTTCGAAATCATAACCGCGATTGACCAGATTTCTGGCAAACACTTCGATCCTGTCGGCAAACGCCGCGCTGTCCTTTTCGGTGACCGCGCTCAGGCGTTCATCCGTCGGACGCTCCAGCAACAAGTTCAATCGCATCGAGGGCGACTCGACCTTTCGTTTCAACACATCTTCCACGATGGTGTGAACGGTGACCGCTGGGATATTCCTCTCGCCGAGCGAAGGCAGCACTTCGGAGATATACTCGGAGAACGCAGTACCGGGCGAAAGGATGCACATTGCCTCCGCCGTCATGCTCTCGCGATGATTGTAGAGGAGATAAGCCGCGCGATGGAGCGCAACGCCCGTCTTGCCCGATCCCGCGCCGCCGATGACGGACAGGACCCGCTCCGTATCACAACGGATCGCCGCATCCTGTTCGCCCTGGATCGTCGCAACGATCTGCTTCATGGGACCCGATTTGGATTCGGACAGAATGTCCAGCAGCATCTGGTCGTCGATGTTTACGTCCGTATCGACGGAATACTTGAGTACACCGTCTTCAAAATGGTACTGCCGTTTACCCGTGAGGGTGCCTTCGATCATGCCCATGGGGCTCTTGTAGGCGGTCTGTCCGAGGGCTTTGCTGTAATACAGTTCGGAGACGGGGGCACGCCAGTCGCAAACCAAAAGCCCGCCCTTGTCATCCGACAGGCCGTGCATGCCGATATAGTAGCTCGTTGGCGCACAGTTCTTCTCTTCGAAATCCACACGACCGAAGAACGGCGCTTTCAGCATCTTGATGGCGGCTGACGCATCATCTTCGAGGAATTTGCGGCGCGCGGCATAGCGGTCGATCTCGGCAGCCAGCTGCTGCATCTCCTCGACGGAGACTTCCGTGGGGCGCAAGCGCAGGTCTTCCCATGCGTCCGCCGTGATCGCACGCATCGCTTCCATATGATCGGCAGAACTGCTGCGAGCCTCCTCGAGGATCTCAGCCAGCCGTTTTCGAATCAGCGCAAGCCTTCGATTGTCATCCATGTTTATCCCGGTCCTCCGACTTTTCATTCTGTTTATTATAGCAAATTCAAATCGATTCGTCAAACAAAGCCGGCTTAATAAGCCGGCTTTGCCATTATTTACTTGTAGCTTCCCGCCATGCGACACGGGCACCCTCGTCGCGGAACTGGTTCACATAGAGCGAATGATAGTATCCGCGCTGTCTGAGCAGCTCGCGATGATTGCCATGCTCGACGATCTTGCCGTTCTGGATGACCAGAATGATGTCGGCATTGCGAATGGTGGACAGACGATGGGCGATGATAAAGCCCGTACGTCCCTTCAGTGCCGTCGCAATCGCCTCCTGGATCTTGTGCTCCGTCTCCGTATCAACGGAACTGGTCGCTTCGTCCAGAATGAAGATCGCAGGGTCGGCGATCAGCGCTCGGGCAAAGGAAATGAGCTGTTTCTGTCCCATGGACAGACGGCTGCCACCCTCACCGACGAACGTATCATAACCATTTTCCAGCGAGAGAATGAAATCCTCGGCGTTCACCATGCGGACTGCCTGCTCGATCTCCTCATCCGTCGCATCCAGACGACCAAAGCGAAGATTCTCGCGAATGGTTCCCGAGAACAGATGAGGCTGCTGAAGCACATAGCCCAGATGGGACTGAAGCCACAGGATGCTCCTGTCGCGGATATCAACACCGTCGATCAGCACGCGTCCCTGCTGCGGTTCATAGAATCGGCAGATCAGGTTGACGATGGTGGATTTACCACTGCCCGTCTCACCGACCAGAGCGACCGTCTGACCCGCATGGACCTCCAGACAGAAATCGTTCAGCACTTCCGCGCCGCTGTCGTACGCAAAGGAGGCGTGGTCAAAGGTAACATCGCCGCGGATGGAAGGCCAGTGTTCCTTCTTCGGCGAAAAAGCGTCACGGAATTTCTCGACGATCTCAGGTCTGTCGAAGATCTCAGGTTCCGTGTTCAGCAGAGACATGACACGCTCCGCCGCCGCCTGAGACGCCTGCAGTTCCGCGAAGATGCGGGCAATGTTGCTGATCGGCTCGAAGATGCCTGTGGTGTACTGAACAAACGCCGCCAGTGTGCCGATGGTCAGTCCCGTCATCTCCGCCAGTACCGTGTGTCCGCCGCGCCAAAGCACCATGGAGGTAGCAAATACGCCCAATCCCGTGACGATGGGCAAAAACAGCGCGCTGAGGACCGCGGAGCGGATGGATGCCCGCTTCATCTGTCCCGTAAGCTCGGAAAACTCACCGTAATTGGCGTCTTCGCGCTTCAGTACCT
>JAKSPZ010000231.1 GCA_024404395.1 Clostridia bacterium
AACAGCTCACCGAGTACGAACTGGTCTGCGAAGAGTGGGGCGGCAACACCATCATGGTTCCCGTTTCCGCAAAGACCGGTGAAGGTGTCGAAGATCTGCTTGAGAACATCCTGATCCTGGCAGAAGTCGAAGATTATCGCGCCAATCCCAACCGCAAGGCTCGCGGTATCATCATCGAGGCACGTCTGGACAAGGGCCGCGGCCCTGTCGCTACCGTCTTGGTCAAGAACGGTACCCTCAATGTCGGCGATACCATCGTCGCAGGTACGGCTTACGGCCGTGTCCGCGCCATGGTCAATGACCTTGGCGAGCGCGTAAAGTCCGCCGGTCCTTCTCAGCCTGTTGAGGTCATCGGTTTCAACGATGTTCCCGAAGCCGGCGATACCATCAGCGCGGTCGACGATGACAGCCTCTCCCGTAAGGTCGCCGAGGAGCGCAAGGACAAGCTCCGCGCGGCGCTCATCAAGAGGCAGCAGAAGGCCACGCTGGACGATCTGTTTGGCCAGATCTCTGCAGGTCAGATCAAGGACCTCAACATCATCATCAAGGCCGACGTTCAGGGTTCTGTCGAAGCCGTCCGTCAGTCTCTCGAGAAGCTCAGCAACGACGAAGTCCGTGTTCGCACGATCCATGGCGCTGTCGGCGCGATCAACGAATCCGACGTTATGCTGGCATCCACTGCGAATGCCATCATCATCGGCTTCAATGTCCGCCCCGATGCCAATGCCCGCGATATGGCTGAGCGTGAAAAGATCGACGTCCGTCTCTATCGCGTCATCTATCAGGCGATCGAGGATGTCGAAAAGGCAATGAAGGGTCTGCTGGCACCCAAGTTCCGCGAGGTTCTGCTCGGACATGCAACTGTCCGTCAGCCCTTCAAGGTCTCCGGTGTCGGTACCATCGCAGGTTCTTACGTTACCGATGGTAAGATCTCCCGTAACGCCGAGGTGCGTCTGCTCCGCGACAACGTCGTTATCCACGAAGGCAAGATCGATTCTCTCAAGCGCTTCAAGGATGACGCACGCGAAGTTGCCACCGGCTATGAGTGCGGTATCGGTATTGCCAACTACAATGACATCAAGGAAAACGACGTCATTGAGTGCTTTATCATGGAAGAGATCGAGAAGTAATTATTCATGGAAGCAAAAATTCGCAGCCAAGCTGCGAATTTTTGCGGTTATAAGGAGAAGAATATGGCGTCTTTTGATCGTATTGATCGTATTTCCCAGGAAGTTCAGCGCGCGATCGACAGCATTATCCGCGACGAGATGCATGATCCCCGCATCCGCGGCACCTGGTCCATTGCCCGCTGTGAGGTGACCCGCGACCTGCGCTATTGCAAGGTCGGCGTCTCCATTCTGGAAGAGGACAACCGTAAGGAAATGATGAAGGCTCTCACTAAGGCTGCAGGCTATGTTCGCCGTTCTCTGGGCTTCAAGGTCGATCTGCGCTATGTGCCCGAGATCATCTTTGAGCTTGATACGAACATCGAGTATGCGGCGAAGATCAACCGCATCCTGAAGGAGAATGAGCCCCGTGAGACCGAAGAAAACGCTGATTGACAAACTGTTGGCCGGTGATGATTATATCATCATCGGTCACGTTGCGCCTGACGGTGATGCCGTCGGAAGCTGCATGGCGATGATGCTGGCACTGGAACAGCTTGGCAAGCGTGCATTTATCTGCCTCGCGGACGGCATGCCGAAGATGTTCGAGAGCTTTCCTTTTGCCGAGCGCGTCATTACACCGGATCGTCCGCTGCCTGTTGTGCCCAAGACGGGATTGGCGGTCGACCGTTCGGAGAAGTATCGTATGGGCACGGCGGAACTGCTGTACGACGCATGCGGAACAAAGCTCATGATCGACCACCACGGCACCAACACCGGTTTTGGCGACGAGTGGTGGATCGATGGGGAAGCCGCAGCAGTTGGCGAGATGCTGACCGCATTGATCGAAGAGATGGGTGTTACCATCGACAAGAACATCGCGACGTGGCTGTATATCTCGATCTTCACCGATTGCGGGCGCTTTGGCTATTCCAATACCCGACCCGAGACTCACCTTGCGGCAGCAAAGCTGGTGGCAGCGGGTGTTGATGTAGCGAAGCTGACGAATAAGATATTCCTCGAGCAGAGCGTTGCCCGCACGAAGCTGCAGGGCGCGGTGTTGTCCACAATCCGTACCACTGCTGATGGACGCATCGCATGGGCAAAGCTGACTGAGCAGATGCTGGCAGACACGGGCGCACTTCGTGAAGATGATGACGGCATCTCCAGCACGCTGGTACAGATGCGCGG
>JAKSPZ010000232.1 GCA_024404395.1 Clostridia bacterium
TCCCGCAAGATGAGGACACACTTGCCTGCTTCGGCAAGCTCCGAGCCGTCGACCATTGCCGTGTATGCATCGGATGCCGTGACGGAAACACTTTCTACCTTCGTCACGTCCAAGCACGCAGCTTCAAGGATCGCAGCGATCTCGTAGCCGTCCGTGTCGATCTCGGTCTCCACACCTTTGCCATTGACGACCGTACCGCTGATGCGGCAAGTTTCAAGCGTGTCAAGCACGATATCGGTCTCCGTCTCACCGACGACGATCGTCAGGCAGCCTTCCACCGTTTCCTGTCGCTTCTCCATATGTGCCACTGCAGACCCGAGGGTCAGTACCAGCATCAACACCAGTGCGATCACACCCACTGCACTTTTCTTCATCGATTTCTTTTCCCTTTCCGCTATGCCCGATCTTTCCAGCAGGCGAACAATCGATTCGCCCAGTCTGCCGCAGAGCAATCCCGTCGTCATCGACAGACTTGCGTACAGCAGCAGAAGCAGTCCGCTCAAACGAAACACAATAAGGTTCGCCGTGAGACAGGCTCCCAACGCACCCAGCGCATTGGCGAATTCCAGTCGATCGGCTCTGCAAAATCGGTCTTTCGTCAGCGCCATTGCGCCATCGATCATGAGTCCGGGGACGATATAGCCGATGGGCGCCAGTGCGCCCATGCTCCCCACGCGACCCAGTATCAGCATCAGTCCGCCCTGAACCGCACTCATCAGTGTCGCTGCGAATCTGCCGGGCAATACCGCCGCAGCGATGACCACGAACATCAGCGAGAACGACGTGCCGATACCGCCGGGAATGTGCAGATTATCCGTAATGAGGTTGGCTGCGGGACCGATGAGCCGCTTTGCCATGAGTCCAAGATCGCAGCAGAGCGCCCAGAAAACCAGCCGTTTCAATCTTGAATGACCCATTCTCACGCCTCCCGCCACCAGTTTAACACATTACGGTTGTATAGAATGTAGCATTTATGTTATGATTATTCCATAAGGTGGGATAGTATGAACGACGAAAGCACCATGCGCGTCATCCACACCACAGGTCTAAACAACTGTGGCGGACGCTGCATCATCCACGTCCATATGAAGGACGGCAAGATTGAAAAACTGACGACGGACACCGCTGCCGACGCAGGCGACGGTGTGCCGCTTTGCGCCTGTGTCCGCGGTCTGAATTATCATAAGACCTTTCTCGGCGACGATCGACTGAAGACGCCGCTGAAACGCGTGGGTAAGCGCGGCGAGGGCAAGTTCGAACCCATCTCCTGGGACGAAGCACTGGACACCATCGCCGATCAGTGGGTCCGCATCAAGGCGAAATACGGCGTCGGCTCCCGCTATGTCAACTATGCCTGGGGTGTTTCCGGACTCATCAACGGCACCACCGCCATCAAGCGCCTGCTGGCTCTGGACGGCGGCTATCTGGGCAGTTACAACTCCTACAGTACCGCCTGTATCTCTCAAGCGACTGACCTGATGTACGGCACCAAAGCCACCGGCAACAGTCCCGAGGACTGGCTCAACAGCAATCTCATCATCCTTTGGGGACATAATCCCGTCGAGACTCATTTCAGCAGCGAGACCATGTACTATCTCCGCAAGGCGCGGGAAAAAGGCATTCCGATCATCGTGGTCGATCCTCGCAAAAACGACACGGTACTGTCCCTGAAGACCGAGTGGATCCCGCTGAAACCCGCCACCGACAGCGCACTGCTGGACGCCATGGCGTATGTGATCTATACCGAAGGACTTCACGATCAGGCCTTCCTTGACAAGTGCTGCATCGGCTTTGACCGCGACCATATGCCCAAGGGCGTCGATCCCACGCTCTGCGTTCTGGACTGGCTCCTCGGTACCCATGACAATACCCCAAAGACCCCCGAATGGGCGGAGGCCATCACAGGCGTCCCCGCAGAGACCATCCGCAGCCTCGCCCGTCGCTACGCCACCGCAAAGCCCGCCGCCCTCATTCAGGGCTACGGTCCTCAGCGCCATGCCAACGGTGAACAGAGCGCCCGCGGCGGCATCCTGCTCGCCTGCATGACGGGCAATGTCGGCATCTCGGGCGGCTGGGCCTGCGGCAACGGCGATGCGGATCGCCATCATTTCCCGTCCTTCCCCTGCCCCGCCAATCCCTATCCCATGAGCATTCCCTCCTTTCTCTGGACGGAAGCCGTGTCCCGCGGTCATGACTTGACTGCGCTGGACGGCGTCAAGGGTGCCGAACAGCTGGATTTCAGTGATGACAAGCTTGCTGCCATCAATGC
>JAKSPZ010000233.1 GCA_024404395.1 Clostridia bacterium
TTTATGGCAGTGTTTTCCAGCGGCGGCGTCGGTATCGATATCGGTTCCGCAAACGTTACGATATGTCTCGAAGGCGAAGGCGTGGTCCTTCGCGAACCCAGCTACGTCCTGACCGTCCGTGACGATCCCGACGAGGTCCTCGCCGTCGGTCGCGACGCGCGCGCCATGCTGGGACGCACCCCCAACGATGTTACCCTCCATTCCCCCATCATGGACGGTGCCGTTGGCGATGTGGACCTCACCGTCCGCCTCATGCGCACGCTGTCCGAAAAAGCGTTGGGCAAGCGCCGTGCGCTGGAAAAGAGCAAGCTGGTGGTCTCCGTCTCTCAGGGCTGCACCCGTGTTGAGACCCAGGCACTGGAGAACGCCGTCCGCAGTGCGGGCGCCAAGCGTGCCGCTCTGCTCCGTGCTCCCGTGGCTGCTGCCATCGGCGCGGGCGTTGCCATCGACGATCCCCGAGGCTGCCTCGTGATCGTCATCGGCGGCTCCACCACCGAAGTTTCCGTCATCACCATGAACGGCATCGCCGCGGCACGCTCTACCCGTACGGGCAGCCTCGCCATTGACGAAGCCATCATGCGCTATATCCGCCGCGAAAAGGGTCTCATCATCGGTCAGCGTACGGCAGAGGATCTGAAGATCGACTTTGCCTCCGCTGCGGAAGATCCCACCCGTGCCGCAGAAGAAGCACAGCTCCGCGGTCGTGACGCACGCACGGGCAAGCCTGCCACCGTCACCGTCACCGCAGGCGAGCTCCACAAAGCCATTCTGCCCGCGCTGGACAACCTGCTGGAGTCCATCCGCGAAGCCTTCGAGAACACCCCCGCCGAGATGGCTGAAGATATCATCAGCCGCGGCGTATTCCTGTCCGGCGGCGGCGCACTGTTGGAAGGTCTGCCCGAGCGCCTGAGTCAGCTCCTGAATCTGCCCATCACCGTTGGCGAGAATCCCCAGGACGACATCGCCGTCGGCCTTTGCCGCGCCGCTTATGACGAACGCATCTACAACCGCGTCCTTCAGTCCGGCTGCCTGTACGAACTCTGATAAACCTGAAAGGAAACCGAAATGGCTTTCAAACGCAAAACCCGAAAAGGCAAGGCTGCAGCCAAGCCCGAAGGCGGAAAGAAAAAGCTATATCTGCTCCGACGCATTGCTGCGGTGATTCTGGCAGTGGCCATCATCGGCACGGTCGGCTACTTTTTCCTGAGACGCGATAACGGTCAGATGTCCATCGCCGAAAACGGCGTTGGTTCTTTCCTGTCCCCTGTTCAGAATTTCTTTGCCAATATCGGCAAGAGCATTCAGCGTACCGTCAACAACTGGCGCGATTACTCCGCACTGGAAGAACAGTACGACGATCTGCTCCGAGAAAACGAGCAGCTCTCCCTTCAGCTCTCCGCAGCAGATGAAGTAATGGAAGAAAATGCACGCCTGACGAGCCTGCTCAACGCCCAGAGCGAGTATGAGACCCTCGATCCCATCTACGCCCGCGTCATCGCGCACGATGCCAGTCAGTGGTTCTTCAGCTTCTCTATCAACCGCGGCACCTCTTCGGGTGTCGGCATCGGTATGGCTGTCGTCAACGGCGACGGTCTGGTGGGTCGCGTGTACGATGTCGGTCTGAACTACGCAAAGGTCCTCACCATCATCGACTCCCGAAGCGGTCTTTCCTGCCTGGTCCAGCGTACCCGTGACAACGGCATCCTGCGCGGCGGCGTTGAAGAGACTTCCGCCTTCGCCGAATGCTATGTCAACTACCTGCCCAACGTCAACAACATTCTCCCCGGCGACATCGTTGTCACCTCGGGTACCGACCAGCTCTATCCCAAGGGTCTGAAGATCGGCAGCATCACTCAGGTCAGCCTGAGCGGCGGCGCCGACGGCAACTACGCCATCGTAGAGCCCTCCGTCGATTTCCGCCATCTCGAGGAAGTCCTGGTCCTGCGCGAAGTCGTTGAGACCGATGATACCGGCAAGTCTTCCCTGCCGTCCACCATCACGCCCACCCCGGCACCCACCTCAACACCGTCGCCCACGCCCATGGATGCCTACGCAACACCCGAACCCGAGAATCCCGATGAATACTTCAACTATCCCAACAGCAACCGCAACAACGGCAGCACCATCGAGAAGCTGCCCGAGGACGAGTGGCTCGATATCTGATCTGAGCCTGATCACTGAAAGAGAAAAAAAAACATGTTTCGTCGACTGCTGCCTGCATTGATCGTCATTCTGGCATT
>JAKSPZ010000234.1 GCA_024404395.1 Clostridia bacterium
GACGGAGGCGACCATCTCTTTGGTGGTCGTTTTGCCGACGCTTCCGGTGATGCCTACGACGGGGATATCAAAGCGGCTGCGATGCCACGCGGCGAGTTTGCCAATGGCGCGCAGGCTGGACTCCACCTGAATGCAGGGCATTTCCGCTTCGGTGGGTTCCCGTTCGGAAAGACAGCAGGCGGCGCCTTTTTCGATGCACTGCGCCATGAAGGAATGACCGTCGACGCGTGCGCCCACAAAGGCGACGAACAGAGCGCCTTCCTTGGCCACACGGCTGTCTCCGGTGACAAAGGTGATGGAATTGTCGAGGGCGCTCTCGGGACCGTAATAACGGCCGCCTGTGGCGTTTACGGCATCACGTACGGTGAAAGCTTTCATGATTTTCCCTCCAGCGCTTCCTTGATGAGGATCTCACACAGCTCATTGTAGCTGATGCCGGCGGCGGCGGCTTCCTGAGGCAGGAGGCTCGTGGGGGTCATGCCGGGCAGGGTGTTGATCTCCAGGAACCAGATATCGCCGTTCTCATCCAGGATATAGTCGGAACGGGAATAGGTGTTCAGACCCAGCGCCTTGTGGACGGTCAGTGCCACTTCGCCCAGACGACGCTCCGTGTCCGCGTCCAGGGGAGCAGGGCAGACCTCGAGGGTCGCACCGGCCTGATACTTGTTGGCGTAGTCATAGAAACCCTGCTTGGGGATGATCTCGATGGAGGGGAGGGCCTTGCCCTGCAGAACGCCTACATCCAGCTCGCGGCCCTTGACATACTGCTCCAGCATGACGCGACCGAGCTTCAGGTTGTCGTTCAGTGCAGCGCGCAGGCTCGCTTCGTCGGTAGCGATGGCGACGCCGATGGAAGAGCCGCTGTCGATGGGCTTGACCACGCAGGGCAGCTTGGTGCGGGCAACGATGGCGTCGATATCATCTGCGGTATAATCGGTGACCTCCCACGTGGGGGTCTTGACGCCCAGCGGTGCGACGACGCACTTGGTGAGGTGCTTATCCATGGCCAATGCACTGCCGAGGCAGCCGCTGCCGGTGTATTTGATGCCCAGAAGGTCGAGGGCAGCCTGAATGCGACCGTCCTCGCCGCAAGCGCCGTGGAGTCCGAGGAAGACCACGTCAGCCAGCTTGCAGAGATCGAGCACGTTGTGACCGATCATGCTGGGGCTCTGCCACTTGCGCGCGGCGATGACGGCAGGCAGATCGGGTTCAACGTTGCTGATGGGGCAATCGGGAACCTCGGGGAGAGTCTCGAACAGGGCGTTCAGATCGCCGTCGTAATTCTCGATGCCGTAGAACATATCAACAAGGATGGCCTTGTGACCATTCTTGCGCAGTGCCTTGCAGATCAGCGAGCCGCTGGAGAGGGAAACGTTGCGCTCCATGCTCAGACCGCCGCAAAGGACAACAATTTTCATATCGATTCACACCTTTCGGTAGCTGTAACTGTCAACACTTCATGTTACCATATCTGCCGATTTTCTTCAACCGCAAAAAGAATAAATTATTCCATATCCTCGGCGGCTTCGTCGTAAATGTCCTGCAGATCGTCATTCATACGGAAGATCCGGCGGGAGATGACGATGGATTGCCTGTCGACCCGTGTGCCGCCGATGCGGATGAAATAGGAAGTATCGTTACTGCAGGTGGCGGTGCCGATGGGCTTGCCGCTTCTGGAAAAGACGAAAGCGTCGGCTTTCAGCCGTTCGTCGCAGCAGGGACAGGTGAAGGTGACGATGGACTCGTCATCAATAGCCTCGCTCGTGGAGGGGTAGGGCTTGTGCCCGAAGACATCGCTCAACCGATCCTCGCCGTAGTTGACATATCGGGTCTCATAGTGTTCGATCAGCGCGGGAAGGTCAAGGAAGTCCGCGATCTTGACGGTGTTGCGAACGTCATTCAAAGCATCGTGCGCCTTTGCCTTGGGGAGGCGGAGCATATCCATTGCGCTTTCGAGGGCGCATTGGCTGTCGTTTCGAAGGATCTCACAGCCGAAGATGCGCTGCAGATCGTAGCAAACGGGGATGTTGTCCAGCGGAATGCCGTGCATGAGCAGGTTGTCCATCAAAACGGGAATGTCGGTCTCGCTCCAGGTGATGAAGGAGAATTCATCACCGCACCAGTCTTTGAAAGCTCGATAAACCTCAGGGAAGGTTTCTGCCTGCTTCAGCATGGCGGGACGAATACCCGTCAGACGGCAGACGGA
>JAKSPZ010000235.1 GCA_024404395.1 Clostridia bacterium
CGAAATGCTGAAGGCAGGCGGTCTGCTGGCTTACACCGCCAAAGCATAATTATCGAACAAGAAAAAACACCATCCGATATCGGATGGTGTTTTTTCGTTGGCTGTCACAGCATTTTGACAAACCATTTGCCCAGGCACAACCGCAGAACGCCGGTCACCTGCTTCAGGCTGAAAGTGCCGTAGAAACGGGAATCGATGGAAGCCTCGCGGTTGTCGCCCACCGTGAAGATGTCGCCCATGGGGATGTCGTAGGGATAGACGAAGTTGCCTTCCTCGGGCAAGGTCGTGCCAACGAAGTAATCCCCTTCTTCGGCGATGCCGTTGACGTACAGCACGCCGTCTCGGAGATCCACCGTGTCACCGCCCACCGCAAGTACACGCTTGACGTAGTACTCGCCCGTGGGCAGGGACATGGAAACGATATCCCCGCGCTTGATCGACGGATTGATGCGGGTATAAAGCACCAGATCGCCGCTCTGCAGGGTATTTCGCATGGAGACGCCATTGACGAAAGAGAAGCCGACCACGAACCGAAACACGAGAAAGATGATGACGACCAGCCAAAGAAAGCGCTTGGTCATCTTCAGCCATTCAAGCTTTCGCGCATCGTATTTGCTGCGCTTACGTGCTCTGTATGCCATGTCGGTACTCCTTATTTGGTGGGTGTTCCCGTGGACCAGCTGCCGTCCGCCTGCTTGATATAGGCAACGTCGGTGGACATCAGCTCATAGCTCGCCGTGTCGACAAGTCGTCCGTTGCTGTCGGAGAGAAGAATGGTCTCGCCCTCCGCACGGAGACCGAAGGCCACGTGGGGCGCTGCGGGATCGTTGCGGAGCTCACCCGATGCATAGACTGTCAATTCGCCGTTGGCAGCAATCACACAACCGTCGGGCAGACGGCAGGCACAGGGCTTGGTGGGATCGTCGGAAACGAACCAACCGCCAACATCGATGGCCGCACCGGTGGTGTTCCTGAGAACAAAATAATCTCTGGGTACACCGTTCTCGTCCTTGCCGTACTCGAAAGTCGAAGCTGCGATCTCGCAGATCTCGACGCCCGCGTCGGTTCTGGGCGTATGGAGCAGTGCATAGGAATCATCCGTGTTCGGCATGCCGGGCGTGGGCTTGTCGGTGACCATCCAGGAGGACTGGGACCGACGGCTGTAGGACATATCCGCGCTCATGGCGGGATAGTTGAGGGAATCGATCGCCATGCCGTTGCTGTTGAAGAGCATCAGCGATCCGCCTTTGGAAGAAAGGCTGAAAGATGCGTGATAGGGCGGTTCAAAACTCGCGGCGCTGTCCGCGAAAATGACAAGGCACTCACCGCCGTTGAGGGTGATCTCGGGCAGAGTGTAAACGCTGCGTCCGTTGTCGGTCTTGGACAGGGAATAGCCTGCCAGATTGACGGGACTGCCGCTCACATTGATCAGTTCGATCCAGTCGGCGCTCATGCCCTTCTCATCCATCAACGTGCCGCTGTTGCTTGCCATCAGCTCGTTGATGCGGATGGGACCGCTGCCGTGGATCTCGCTGACCGTGGTGATCCTGTTGGTGCCTTTTGTCTCAGTCGTGCCGTACAGCGCAGGTCGAACCATCTGCAATACCACACCCAGCACCAGAAGAACGACAGCAATGATGACCACATCAACAACGGGCGCGGAGAACCGCCGCGTCTTTCGGGACGCGGGCTTCGGCGCCGGTTGCCTTACGGGTCGCTGTGCCGGACTCTGTGCGGGTCGGACAGGACGTCTGTTCTGCGTCACGGGATAAGCCTCCCTTATGCGGTCTCGCCGGAGTAGGCAACGAGGGTCGCATCGTGCACGCCGTTGATGCTGTGCAGCTTGTTCAGCAGGGCATCGGGCTTCTCGGCACGGACTTCGTAGGTCGCTTCAACACCGGAAGCGGTGACGGTCTTGGTCTTCAGGCGCTGGACCTTCATGCCGTTGATCATCTGAGAAACGGCACGCTCGGCCTCATCGCTCATGCGGACGACCAGCAGATAGCTGTTGGCTTCCTTGAAGCGGATGTTGACCAGCAGGGTGACGAACAGGGAGATGACGGCAACGGTGATGCAGGTCAGCAGATACTGGCCGGCGCCCAGCAGGATGCCGGTGGTCAGTGCCCAGAACATATAGGCGGTGTCCAGAGGATCCTTGACCGCAGTGCGGAAACGAACGATGGAGAGTGCGCCGACCATG
>JAKSPZ010000236.1 GCA_024404395.1 Clostridia bacterium
ACACTGAAACTGCCTGTAAACGGAGGCAATTATGGCAACGTTTTTTGATTATCTGACCTGGCGTGGCGACATCCTCTTCAGCGAGCGCCCTTTCAATGAGGTGGACAATCTGATCTTCTCCGAGATGGCCTATCTCGATTTCGGTCAGGTGACGGCGGAATCGGGCACCACACTCTACGCCGCCTATGAGGCTTATCAGAAGCTGGAGGAACCCACGGACTACAATGTCAACAATCCCGTGGCGCTGTTCATCGCCGCCGCCAACAGCAAGCGCTTCTACAACGTCACGGCGGAGCGGTTCGTCAACATTCTGGACAAGGAGCGGCAGATCCAGTTCTGCGCCGTCACTTTCCGCCTGCCCGACGGCACGCTGTACGTGGCTTTTCGCGGCACCGACAGCACCATCGTGGGCTGGCGCGAGGACTTCAACCTGAGCTACATGGATGAGACCCCGGCACAGGGCGAAGCGGTGAAGTATCTGGAAGACGTCATCCGCAATACGGAAGGGCTTGTCCGCGTGGGCGGTCATTCCAAGGGCGGCAACCTCGCGGTCTACGCGGCGGCGTTCTGCGCGCCCGAGCTCCGCGACCGCATCGTCGCTGTCTATTCCAACGACGGTCCCGGCTTCACCAAGGCCAACATCGAGCGGGAAGGCTTCAAAGAAATGCTGCCCAAGCTCCTTCACTACATCCCCGAGGCGTCCATCGTCGGCACCCTCTTCAGCCATGAGAAGGATTCGATCATCATCAAGAGCGACGGCAAGAACGGCGCGGATCAGCACTTTGCCGAGAAGTGGCAGATCGAGCGGGATCACCTCGTCCGCGGCGAGAAGCAGACCAAGGTCAGCTCCGTGCTGGACGATACGGTGGACAAGTGGATGAACGGACTGTCGCTGGAAGAGCGAAAGACGCTGGTGGACACCATCTTCGATACCCTTGAGGGACTGGACGCCGAGACCATGGCGGAACTGACCCGCAACAAGTGGACGGCGATCCCCGGCTTCATCAAGGGACTGGCGGGTCAGGAGGCGGACGTGCGCAAGACCGTCATGGACACCGTGGTCAAGCTGGCCAAGAGCGGCAAGAAGGTCCTGATGAAGGAAGAATAACGTTTTTATGGAACACCCCCTTGACAAATGAAAAAAACAGGTCTATGCTGAAGTTGATGTAACCAATGCTTAACAACAAAGGAGGCGCTCCATGGTCCGCATCCTGACCGATTCGGCTTGTGACCTGACGCCCGCCCGCGCGGCGGACTTCGGTGTCGACATCATCCCCAACATCGTTACCTTCCCCGACGGCAAGACCATCCGCGACAACGTGGATATGTCGGCGGATGAGTTCTACAAATACATGGCAAAGTCGAGCGCGCTGCCTACGACGGGTCAGCCGGGTCCCGATCCCTACCTGAGCTACTTCGAAGCAGCCAAGGCGGCGGGGGACACGGTGGTCGTGATCTGCCTGTCGGGCGAGCTGAGCAGCCTCGTGGATTCGGCGCGGCTGGCGGCACGTCTGGCGGATTTCGAAGACAGCTGCTATGTGGTGGACAGCTTTCAGGCCAGCCTGAGCATGGCCATTCAGGTGCGCCGCGCGGCCAAGCTCCGCGACGCGGGCTATGACGCTGCCGAGATCGCCATGACGCTGGAGCGCGAAAAGCGCCACACCCACCTGCTGGGCATGGTTGAGGATCTGGATCATCTCCGCAAGGGCGGCAGACTGAATGTGATGGCGAACATCACGGGCAAGCTGCTGGGCATCAAGCCCCTGATCGAGATCAACGGCAAGGTGTGCGCCATCGGCAAAGCGCGCGGCTGGAAGGCTGCCTGCGCCGCCATCATCAAGAATATCGAGTCCATGGGCGGCATCCTCACCGACCGCGAATACATGCTGGGCTACTCGGTGGATCCCCACGAGGTGGACATCCTGCAGGACTACATCACCAAGACCCTGCACCTGCCCCCCGCCGAACTGGGTCAGATCGGCGCCGCCGTCGGCACCCACGTCGGCCCCGGCACCTTCGGCATCGTCTTCTACGACAACAAGACCTACGAGAAATAAAAAACAAGCGCTGTTCCGTTTGGAACAGCGCTCTTTTCTTACCCGATCTTCAGGTATTTCAGCTCTATGAAGCCGCGGTTGTTGCCGCAGCCGACGT
>JAKSPZ010000237.1 GCA_024404395.1 Clostridia bacterium
CTCCTTCTTTGTGGGCGGACGGTTCACGATTCCGCCTGCCTTCGAGCGCTTGGTTGGGCGGAACTTCACCACGTTGCTCACATAGAGCTCCTTGCGGTCGATACCCGCCAACTGCAGAAAGGCATCCAGATTCTTGCCTGCCTTGCCCACAAAGGGTCGACCTTCCAGCGTCTCCTTCTCCCCCGGTGCTTCACCGATGAGCATCACGCGAGCATCGCGTACACCGTCACCGAGCACCGCCGGCTGTTCCTGCTGGAACGCCTCCGTAAACGTCCTCAATTCATTCAGAAATGCTTCCATTGCCTGCCTCCGTCAATGCCCGATATAGGTCTCGAACCTTTTTGAAGTCTTCCCACGCATCCCTCTTCTTGCTCTCGTCCCTCAACAACGCGGAGGGATGGAAGGTGGGCAGCATCCAGTAACCGTTGCGCTCGAACCACTTGCCGTGGTCGCGATTGATGGAGATCTCCTGCTTCAGCGTATATCGCGCCGCCACCTTGCCCAGCAGCACGATGATCTTCGGACGCACCAGATACACCTGCGTGCGCAGGAAATCCATACATGCCAGCGCCTCATCGGGCTCGGGATTGCGATTATAGGGCGGGCGGCATTTGACGATGTTGCAGATATACACTTCTGAGCGTTCCATGCCGATGGCGTGGATCATCTTCGTCAACAGCTGTCCCGACGGACCGACAAAGGGGCGTCCCTGACGGTCTTCCTCCTGACCCGGTCCCTCACCGATAAACATGAGGTCCGCGTTGGGATTGCCCTCTCCGGGGACGACGTGAGTTCTGCCCTCGCACAATCTGCACCTCTGACAGTGGAAGATCGCGTCGGTCATTTCATTCCAGCCCGTCGCCATGAACAGCATCTCCTTTTGCAAAAAAGCGCCCATGAAGGGCGCTGAAAGCTTGGTCTATTTGGGAACGATCAGTGCATCGTTGAAAAGCCCCAACAGACCTTCAAACGAGACATTGAATGTGGCGATCGTCCACTTCGCAAGTGTAGTGAGGAGCACGCAGCAGACAATGATCACGGCGATACCCGCGAGGATCGCGACAAAATCATACAGTCCCGCAAACACGCGATACTTCATCTTGCGGCGTCTGACTTCGCGCTTGGTCATGATCTTTGCCATACTTGCACCTCCTTATCACGGGTATTATAACACAGGCTTTTGACATTTTCAACCGTCACGGTCCGTATTCAATGATTTCCGAAGTCGCTTTGTACGTGGACTTGCACAGCAGCTCGGTACTGATGATGTTGCCGGACGCATCGTGGCGCACCTTGTAGGCTTCCGCCGTGGCGCCGTTCTTGCCGGGGCGAGTCACCTGAGAATAGCCCGACGCATAGGTCATGTTCGCGCGGTATTCGGTGGTATAAGGCACGGAGCCCGTCGTTCTGCTCTCCACGGTGATGGTCTCGCCGTTGGGCAGAAGCTTTCCGAAGATGCCGACTCGGACGCGCTTGTCGTCGGTGACGACGCAGCAGATGTAGATCTTGTCGTCGGAATTGTTGGTGAAGCGGAAATCCTGATTGCCGTAGTCCACCGTGGCATCCTTGCCGTTGTCCACATAGCTGACAGGCAGAGAATGGTTGTGGCGCTCGTCGATCTGCAGATCGGCCTTGTCCACTGCGTTGAACAGCGTGGTCGACACCTGACAGATGCCGCCGCCGACTTCCTCGGTGACTTCACCGTTGGCATAAGCGCCCGCCTTCTTGTAGCCGCGTTCGGTGGTTCGGCGCCCCACGACGCCGTTGAAGGAGAAGCTCTCGCCGGGTTCGAGGCAGGTACCGTTGATGGTCGCCATCGCCAGACGGATGTTGGAGATACGGTTGCTGCTGGAAGACGACGCGTTGGTCACCGCCGCACTGATCATGCCGTATTGGGACGAGATCTCACTGACCGTATTGGATGGCGCAATCTCGGTGATCACAGGTTCCACCGTTCCGCCGCCGTTTTTAAGCGTGGTAATGATGTCCGACTCAAGAGTCGCCGTATCCAGCTGCTTTCCGGGCTCGCCTTCCGCGAAAGTGAAGGCGTAGTTGGTCATATCGAAGGACGCGATGTGCGCAGCGGTGGGTGCACGGTTGATGGCGTTTGCCGCCGTGGT
>JAKSPZ010000238.1 GCA_024404395.1 Clostridia bacterium
CGGACGGGAGGCCGGCGAGCGTGGAGCGGTTGGGAGCGGACCATGCGATGTAGGAGGGGGCTTCGCAGCCGGGAGCCAGGCGCTGGTAGGGGTGGGCCAGCGGATTGGTGATGGCCGCCATGCCCTTGATGTGATGCATGATGCCCGCGATGAAGCTGTAGGCTTCCTTGGACAGCTGCTTCTCGCCGTTGGGATCGAAGAAGATGTTCTTGCCGTCGCGGAAGAGGGACATGATGGTGTGCATGCCGGAGCCCGCGATGCCGAATACCGGCTTGGGCATGAAGGTGGCATGGAGACCGTTCATCTGAGCGATGGACTTGACCGCGAACTTGAAGGTCATGATGTCGTCCGCCGCCTTGATGGCGTCGCTGTACTTGAAGTCGATCTCGTGCTGACCCGCCGCCACTTCGTGGTGGGACGCTTCGATCTCGAAGCCCATGGCTTCCAGCGCCAGACAGCATTCGCGGCGGGTGACCTCGCCGTGATCCACGGGACCGAGGTCGAAATAGCCCGCTTCGTCGCCGGTCTTGGTGGTGGGCTTGCCTTCGTCATCGGTCTCGAAGAGGAAGAACTCACACTCGGGACCCACGTTGAAAGAATAGCCCATGTCGGCTGCGCGCTTCAGGACGCGCTTCAGGGTGCCGCGGGGATCGCCGACAAAGGGGGTGCCGTCGGGATTGTAGACGTCACAGATCAGTCGCGCGACCTTGCCCTGAGAGGGGCGCCAGGGCAGCAGGGTGAAGCTGTCCAGATCGGGATGGAGATACTGGTCGGATTCCTGAATGCGGGTGAAGCCCTCGATGGAAGAACCGTCGATCGCAACTTCGTTGTTGACCGCCTTGGTGATCTGGGACGCGGTGATCGCAACATTCTTCAGCTGACCGAAGATATCGGTGAACTGCATGCGGATGAACTCGATCTCCTCTTCCTTGACCTTGCGGATGATGTCTTCCTTCGTGTACTTCGCCATGGGGAATCTCCCTTCATATGCCGTCAGGATGCAAAAAGGAGCGTGTCAAAGCCTTCTTTGGCAATGCTCCCCTGCTGTATGTGATGGATTCATTATACCTTTGCGGTATACATAAGTCAAATTAAGAACGCGGAAACAATGGCGGTCACAACGAAAAACGACCGCCGACTTGAATGTCGACGGTCGTTTGTATAGGATCAGAAAGAGCCGTTGCCCCAGTCATTCTCGTTCGCGGGAACGTATGCCGGTGCGTCTGCCTTCTCTTCCTTCAGCTGCTTGTAGGAAGGACCGAAGAGGAGGACGAAGCCCATGATCAGAACGTCCGTGAGGTGTCTGAGCAGGAACAGCCGGTTGCCGATGGTGTAGTAATGGACGAGTGCGTACCAGTTGGGAATAAAGTAGATCACTTCGCAGAGCACGCCGCCCACCAGGGCGATGATGCCGAATACGACCGGGCGTCCCTTGGTGAAGCAGGAAACCAGATAGAAGACGGCGATCACAATCTCGAAGATGTAAGACAGCGCCATCGCGGGAGAATACAGATACATCGCGGCGGTGATGCCGTTGTAGATCAGAGAGAAGGTCATGAAAACAGCGCTGAGAATGACTGCCGCGATCTTGCTGCGACGGGTGCGCATGAAGGCCGTGAAGAAGTAGATCAGGAAGATCGCAACGCTCCAAAGGATCACGATGACAGAGCCCTGCGTATCGCGCATGGCACTGGTATTGAATACGGAGAGTCCGCGGAAATACATGGACTGGCGCAGCGCTTTGACATTAAAGAAGACTCTGGCCGGATAATTGACCAGGTGATAGATAATGCGCAGAAGGCAATAGACCGCCATGGAAACGATGACCGCGATGCAGCTGCCGCGATAAACATGCTTCACGGTGGGTACCTTCACAGGTGCTGCGGTTGCAGTGTTGACGCTGCTGTAGTCCACAACGGGATCGATCTCATTGGAGACCGCAAAGGATGTGTTGGTGTAGCTCACGGGCGCATTGTTGCCGTTGCCCACATAGGTGTTGCCGCCGAAGCCGAGGATGGGCCAGAAAACGATGGGCAGAAGGCACATCATGAAACCGAAACCGCCGCTGTGACTAAAAGCATGAGCG
>JAKSPZ010000239.1 GCA_024404395.1 Clostridia bacterium
GAGGGCGCGGAGATAGGTCGCCAGCTCCTCGAACTCCCCGTTCGACAGGGCGCACACCTGAGTCAGGGGGAGCTCCAGAAAATCAAAGCCCAGCCCTGCCGCTTCGGGCACGAAATCGAACCGCGTTCGCAGTCCCACGGGTATCATTGAAAAAATCGCCTCCGCCACCTAATAGAACAAGTATAACGCTTATTCATTCAAACGTCAAGCATCGCCCTTTACAGGCGCTTTTTTACGTGTTAAAATCAATGAAGATTATGCTGAGAGGAGTGTGCCCATGAGACGTCTGTTCGCCGCGCTTTTGCTTTTGACGCTGATGCTGATGCCCCACGCCATGGGCGCACACGAGGAAAAGCCCATCACCACCACCGTGATGATCTACATGTGCGGCAGCGATCTGGAGAGCCGCCACGGCGCCGCCACCGCCGACATCGAGGAGATGCTGGCCAGCAAATTCAATACCGATCAGATCAACGTCGTCCTCCTGCTGGGCGGCAGCCGCCAGTGGCAGATGGGCTTCGACAGCGACCGCGTCACCGTGGCGGAGATCGGAAAACGGGGCCTTCGCACCCTCGCCCTCTGGAACCCCATGAACATGAGCGACCCCAACACCCTGCGCAACTTCATCCGCTACGCCTCGGAACGCTACCCCGCCGACCGCTACGGGCTCATCCTGTGGGATCACGGCGGCGGCATCAACGGCGGCGTCTGCCATGACGAGCTCCATCCCGGCGACGCCCTCACCCCGAACGGCATCCGCAGCGCCGTCACCAACAGCGGCGTTGGCTTTGAATGGATCGGCTTCGACGCCTGCCTCATGGGCAATCTGGAGACCGCCGTCATCCTGCAGGACTGCGCCAACTACATGATCGCCTCCGAGGAGAGCGAGCCCGCCTGCGGCTGGAACTACAGCTTCCTGTACGGACTGGAGAAGGATGCCGACGGCGCCGCCACGGGCCGACGCATCATCAACAGCTTCATGAAGCCCGCCCGCAACAGCAGCGACACCTTCACCCTGTCCTGCATCGACCTGAGCCGCATCGGTCGATTGGAGGAGTATCTGGACCGATACGCCTCCCACCTCTCCGCCCTGCTGAACATGGAGAACTTCTCGGAGGTCGCCATCGCCCGCCGCGATTCCCTCAGCTTCGGACGCGCGATCTACGACAGCCGTCAGGACTACGATCTGGTGGATCTGGGCAGTCTGCTGGCCCACTTCACCCACCTGCTGCCCGACGAGGGCGCGGCGGTGCTGAACGAGCTGTCCGCCGCCGTTGTTGCGAACCGCAGCAACAAAGCGGACACCACGGGGCGCTCCGTGTAGCATCCCTATTACAACAAGGTTTCCGACGCGGCGCTGATCACGGAGGACTACAGCCTGCGTCTGGACGACCATCTGCAGAACTATTCTCATTATCTGAAGGGCTTCGGTCACCTGCTCCGCAACGACAATCCCATCGACTGGCGCGGACTTGAGACGGTCTACGCCGGCACGGACGAAATGGGCAACGCCCTGTTCACCTGCGTCCTCACCGACGCGCAGGTCGAGGCTTTTTCCGCTGCCACTGCGGCGGTATTGTCCGAAAAGGTGCACGAGGATTACGGCGTCACCGACGACATGGCAAGGATCTGGTCGGTGTCCGAGGTGACTTTGGAGGACAACGTCCTCACCGCCGCCGTCCCTCGCAAGCATCTGTGCGTGGTGGACAGCGATACGGGCGCGATACTGGCGGACGATCTGGATCACGTGACGGACGCGGACGGCACCCTCATGGTCCGCGCGGTCTATCGCCCTTACTCCCAATACGCCGAGAGCCTGAGCGTGGTCTATCACCTGAAGGTCGACCCCGAGACGGACAAGGTCACTGTGGCCGCCATCTACGAGCAGCAGGACGCCCGCTACACCCAGCGCACCCCCGTCAGCCGACGCCGCCTGCAGTCGGAGAAGTGGGAGACCGTCAGCTTCACCACCGACCTGCGCTGTCCCGTGTACATCAACGGCGCCCTCGCGGGCTACGACGACTGGACAAAGGCAGAGGGCGTGGAGAACAACGTC
>JAKSPZ010000024.1 GCA_024404395.1 Clostridia bacterium
CATGAAGTCAAAGCCCGCGTTCTCGCCGCCGATGATCTTCAGCAGCTGGTTGATGGGACCGACGTTGGAGAACAATGCGAACACCAGCATGGCAAAGGCGCTGGCCATGATCAAGTTCGGCATGTAGATGACGGTCTTGAAGAACTTCTGGCCCTTCAGGT
This sequence comes from Clostridia bacterium, assembly GCA_024404395.1. Taxonomy (GTDB): domain Bacteria; phylum Bacillota; class Clostridia; order Christensenellales; family Aristaeellaceae; genus Faecivicinus. The sequence goes on from JAKSPZ010000024.1 coordinate 162, forward strand.
TCAGGCGATTAGAGGAGAGGGTCACCGCCAGGAACAGCGCGATGACGATCTGCGGGATCGCACCCATCAACCAGAGGACGATGGTGTTCAGGAAGTATTTCAGAATAGCAATGGTACCCGTTTTGTCCGGCGTAAACAGCGAGACGAAGTTATTGAATCCGGCGAATTTCGGACCGACCTGCATCAGTCCGTCGCGGTAATTGACAAAGAAAGAATTGTAGATGGTAAGAACTTGCGGTACGAATTTACAAAGCAGATAAACGACGAAAAACGGCAGAATGAAAATGTAACCCCACTTGGCGTAGCTAATGCTCTTATGCTTATCGGTTGGTTTGTTTCGGTTTCCTTTCAAGATGCATCCTCCTTCCCCACATCTCCAAAGAATACGGGGCAAGGCACTAAACCTTGCCCCGTTGAGTCAGATCACGGTACAGCTATTACGGAGTAACGATGGCGGGATATGCCTCGTTGATGCTCTGGTAGTAGTTGTTCATTGCGGTCTCGAGATCGACGGAACCTCTGAGGTACTCCTGAACGTTGCTCTGCAGGTTCTCGTTGAGCAGCTGATCGTAGATGGTCTGGTTCTGGAAGACGATGTTCTTTGCCAGCTCTGCGAAGACAGCGGTGTCGTTCTGGCCGCCCAGGAAGGCATTGCCGTAGGTCTCGTCAGCAGCGAAGACGTTGTTGACGGTCTGGTTGTTGGAGAACTGCATCTGCTCGGAAACGAGCTTGGAGCAAACTTCTTCGTTGTTGATGAAGGTGTTCATAACGTCAGCAACCATGGTGGGGTTGTCGGTGCCGGTTGCGGCCAGCAGCCAAGTGCCGCCCCAGAAGTGAGCCTGCGGGCCCTGGCAGATTGCCCAGTCGCCGAAGCAGCCCTTCTCAGCATCCTGAGCATTGCCCATGGAGAAGTTGTAGTACCAAGCGGGGCCGAAGAAGCACATGGTCTTGCCGTCTGCGAACATCTGAGCGGTGGTCTCATCGTCCCAGATACCGGAGGTCAGGCAGTAGCCGTTCTGGTTGAAGGTATCGGCCTGAGCAAGCCAGGTTTCGATGTTGGCATCCATCTGCAGGTTGTTGTCGGCATCAACCCAGGGAGCGCTGGTGTTGTTGGAGAAGACACGGTAGGTGGAAGCGAAGGAGCCGATCATGTAGTAGCCCTTTTCCTTGGCAACTGCAGCGACGTCTTCGAACTTCTCCCAGCTGTCCAGAGCGGCCTGAACCTCAGCGGGATCATCGGTGCCCAGAACGTCCAGAGCGATGGAGCGGCGATAGATCAGAGCTGCGGGGCAGCACTGGAAGGAAACGCCCTTGACAACGCCGTTGGCATCGGAAGCGGCCTGCACGGTGTAGGGATAGGTGTTGGAGAAATCGGTAACACCGATGGTGGTGACATCCATGGTGTAGGGGGAGTTGGTGTACTTCAGGATGTAGTCAGCCTCGGCCAGGAACAGGTCGACGCGCTCATCATCGGAAGCACCATCCTGAGCGAGCAGTGCTTCGTCCAGCTTCTGCTGGTAAACGCCGCCGTCATTGGGGTTGATGATCCAGTTAACGGTGATTCCCTCGGGAACTTCGTAGTAAGCCTCAAAGAAGCCCTTGAACTCTTCGTTCCAGCAGTAGATGTTGAAAACTTTGCCCTCTTCGGCTTCTGCGGATGCAGAAACGGTGAAGAGCATGCTGACCAGCAGCATCAGGGACAGGATCGTTGCGAGAGTCTTTTTCACGTTCGTTTCCTCCTTGTTGTTTGAGCTCAACGTTATTTCAGAAATCATACGGCGTGAGCTCTTCGCCCGTCGATTTCAATGGTACCCATATTCTAAAACGGCAAGCCGCTTTATGAATCACTGTCTTTGGATGGCGGTTCCGCCTTCCATGATGCTGCCCGGCACGATCACCCGTCGGCATTCCGTTTCGTTCTTCTCGATCTGCGGGAGAAGCAGCCGGATAGCCTCCCGTCCGAGGCTTTCGCTGTCCTGATGCAGGGTGGTCAGTCTCGGTCTCAGCAGTTCCGCCAGTCGGATGCCGTCGTATCCCGCGATGGCAATGTCCTGAGGAATCCGCAGACCGCTGCGCTCAAGCATCGTCATGCCGCCCAACAGGGAGATGTCGTCGGGATAGAGGATGCAATCGGGAAGATCGCCGCTTTCCAACAGGTCTTTGGTAATCTGTCCGCTGAGCTTCGGGTCATGGTATCTGGCCTCGAACCATCTGCACTCGCCAGTAACGCCCAGCCGTTCCGCCGCTTCTTTGAAGCCTTCGATACGGTTTCGCGTAACCAACGTCTTTTCGCCGTGGATGATGGCGAAGCGCTTGTTGCCCAGGCTCACCAGATACTCCAGCAGATCCGCCGCACCCTTGCGGTTGTCGGACACTACGGAACTGCGTCCTTCATAGCTGTAGTCGATGGTGACTACGGGGATCTCGCTGGCAACCAGCTCTTTTACGGAAGGCGCCTCGAAGTCCACATTGGCGATGACCACACCGTCGCATCCGCGATAGCGGCAATGCTCCAGAAACCGCATCCCCATCTTCTCGGAGATGAAGGTCACATCGTATCCGTGGGTCTCAGCCTCGTCCTTCAGAGCGTTCAGGATGAAAGAGAAGTATTCATGGGTCAGACCGGAGTTCATATCGTCTTCGAACAGAACCCCGATGTTTCTCGTCCGTCTGGTAACCAATGAACGCGCCGCGGCGTTGGGATGATACCCCAGCTCCTCCGCCGTCTTGACGATGCGCTCGACAGTTGCCGTCCCGATGTCGCCGGCGCCGTTGAGCGCCTTGCTAACCGTTGTGACGGACACTCCGCATATCGCCGCGATCTGTTTTAACGTTACCATACGCACCTCAGTACTAAAACGTTTTACTAAAACGTTTTCGTTAATGGCATTATAATACTGCGTTGCGATTTTGTCAAGCACCAATCTTCCATTTTTTGTGAAAAAGTTTCAGAACAACAAAACGACACCGTACAAAATCGTACGATGTCGCTGTTTGGATTTGGTTTATCTCTCGAAATAATCGCAGATGCCGGCCACGATGCCCTCAACAAGCAGCGCCTGATAAGCGGGATCGTTGAGCTTCACATCCTCCTCGGGGTTGCTCATGTAGCCCGTCTCCACGAGGATGCAGGGCACGGTGGACCAGTTGAGACCCGTGTAGGTATCGCGTCTGAAGATGCCGTCCGCACGGGCGCCCGTGGCTTCCGTCATGCGGGGCAGGATCATCTGCGCAGCCGCGTAGGAAGGCGCCGCGATGTCGCCGGTGGCATTGACGTACAGACCGATACCCTTGGTGGAGTGGTTGGTAGAGCCGTTGCAGTGGATGCGGAGCACAAGGTCCGCCCCCAGCTCGTTCATCATCAGTGCGCGCTCCATGTTGGAGATATCCACATCGTTGGTCTCACGGGTCATATAGACTGTGGCGCCCTCGGCGATGAGGGCATCCCGCAGCAGCAGGGAAATCTGAAGATCCACCACGTATTCCGCCACACCCGTGGTCACACCCGCGGTACCCGAAGCGACCTTGGGCTTCGTCTCCGAAGAGTTGGGCGAAACGCGCTCGTGTTGGGAATTGCCATGAGCCTGATGACCGGGGTCGATGCCGATGGCAATGTCCGACAGTCTCAGGTTGTTTGCGGGGATAGGTTCCTCGATCCAAGACCAACCCGATTCGGCACAGGCTGTCGCCGCAATCATCAGAACCATCATCAGAATAATTACTTTTTTCAGAGATCTCATATGATCTGCTCCTTAGTCATTGCCTTGGCCGCCGCGCGCCAATCGCGGGCAAAAGCCTCGGTATCATACAATGAAACAGAACCGTAAGGCGCACCCAGCAGGGTCTCGATGGCCTCGCGCGTGGCATCCATGATGTCCGCCGCCGCAAAGAGCACATCGTAATTGTCGGGGGATTCCGCCAGCATTCTGCAGGCACGGTCAAACGCAGAGGCTGCCATGTCCAGAATGATGCGGCCGATCTCACCGGGACGGCGCACGAAGAAGTCGCCGCTTGCGATGCCGAGGGAGACCGCCTCGTCCATATAAGGCGCGATGCCGGCGGTCAGGGACAGCAGCATGCGGTCGCGCATGAACAGATCCTGATCCACATAGCACACCTGCAGCAGCACGCCCGAGTATGCCGCGCTGTCGCTGCCGATGGGATTGAGGTAATGCAGCAGCAGGTTCACCTTTTCCACGGGCAGGATGCGCGCATCCATGAGGAAAGGCTTCATCCGCTCGAATCGATTGGCCGTCCGCTGCTCGCAGATCTCCGCAAGCAGTGCGTCCTTGGAAGCAAAGTGATGATAAAAGCCGCCCTTGGACAGATTCAATGCGTCCAGGATATCCTGAAGCGACGTCTGCTCATAGCCTCTTTCAAAGAAAAGCTTCTCCGCCGTACTGACGATGATGCTGCGTTTCAGCTCGCCTTTTTTCATCCGATCCGCTCCCATTGTTTATTCTGTTTTCATTTTCCCTATTTTGACGGTAAAGTCAAGGGAGACGTTGCACAAAACACAACTTTTCACGAGAAATTCATATTGCCTGCAGCATAGCTGTGCTTGACATAACCATACGTGCGTCATATACTGTATCTGCAACTGGAAAGCCTTATCCAGAGTGGTTGAGGGACGGGCCCGATGAAACCCGGCAACCGGTCGGAACTCCGACAAGGTGCCAATTCCCGCGGCGGCATGACCGTCGGAAGATGAGGCGAGCATCAACTTTTCACGCTCGCCGCAAAGGCGGGTTTTTTTGTTGTAATAATACCGAGGAGCGAATACCATGAGACATTTTTTCACCTCCGAATCCGTGACCGAAGGCCATCCCGATAAGATCTGCGACCAGATCTCCGATGCCATTCTGGACGCCATTCTTGAGAAGGACCCCAACGCCCACGTCGCCTGCGAGTGCATCACCACCACCGGCACCGTTCTGGTCATGGGCGAAGTGACCACCGAAGCTTACGTCTCCGTTGACAAGATCGTCCGCAAGACCGTTACCGACATCGGCTACAACCGCGCCAAGTACGGTTTCGACGGCGATTCCTGCGCCGTTCTCGTACAGCTGGACGAGCAGTCCCCCGACATTGCTCAGGGCGTCAACCGTGAAAACGCCGACGATCAGGGTGCCGGCGACCAGGGCATGATGTTCGGTTATGCCTGCAACGAGACCCCCGAGTACATGCCTCTCGCCATCTCCATGGCACACAAGCTCACCCGTCGTCTGGCTCAGGTCCGCAAAGACGGCACCCTCGCCTATCTCCGTCCCGATGGCAAGGCTCAGGTCACCGTTGAATACGACGACAACACCCCCGTCCGCATCGACACCGTCGTCGTCTCCACCCAGCACGCCCCCGAGGTCGACCATGACACCATCGAGAAGGACATGCTCGAGTACGTCATCAAGCCCGTCATCGACGCCAAGCTGCTGGACGAGAACACCAAGTATCACATCAATCCCACCGGCCGCTTCGTCATCGGCGGTCCTCAGGGCGACTCCGGTCTGACCGGCCGCAAGATCATCGTCGACACCTACGGCGGCTACGCTCACCACGGCGGCGGCGCCTTCTCCGGCAAGGATCCCAGCAAGGTCGACCGCAGCGCTGCCTACGCCACCCGCCACGTCGCCAAGAACCTGGTCGCCGCGGGTCTGGCCGACAAGTGCGAAGTCGGTATCGCCTACGCCATCGGCGTTGCCAAGCCCGTTTCCATCTTCGTCGATTCCTTCGGCACCGGCAAGCTGTCCGACGACAAGCTGTCCGCGCTGGTCGAAAAGTGCTTCGATCTCCGTCCCGCCGCGATCATCCGCGAACTGGACCTGAAGCGCCCCATCTACAAGCAGACCGCCAGCTACGGCCACTTCGGCCGCGACGATCTGGATCTCCCCTGGGAGAAGCTGGATAAGGTCGACGTTCTGAAGGCTGCCGCCAAGGAGCTCTGATAAACGACAAACGCGCCCGACAGCAACCGTCGGGCGCGTTTTGAGGTTTGATATGGCACAGACAATCATCGATCACGAAACGCTCATCCATGCCCTGTTGGACATGGGCGAGGCCATGATGTCCTGCGGCGCGGAAGTCCACCGCATCGAGGACACCCTCACCCGCATCGCCGACGCCTACGGCATTCGCGAGATCAACGTTTTCGTCATCACATCGGACATCACCCTCACCCTCGGGTTCGACGACGGCCGGTCCATCACCCGCACCCGAAGGATCGTCAAGGGCGAGAGCACCGATTTCACCAAGCTGGAAAAACTGAACACACTGAGCCGCGATCTCTGCGTCGGAAGGTTCGACAAGTTGAAACTGCCCGAAGCCATCCGTGCAATTACGTCTGCGCCCGAGCGTCCCGTCAAATCCGCAGCGGGATTCTTCCTGGCTTCCGCAGCCTTTGCCGTTTTCTTCGGCGGCACGGTGTGGGACGGTCTGGTCGCCGGAACGGTGGGTCTGCTGATCTTCATGCTGAAGCGGAAACTCGGTCCCCTGTGTCTCAACACCGTCATCTATAACCTGCTGGCGTCGCTGATCTCCGGACTTGTGATCGGGTTTACCGCGCGGTTCGTTCCCGCGCTGCACATGGACAAGATCATGATCGGCGATATCATGCTGCTGGTGCCGGGCATCGGCATCACCAACGCCGTGCGTGATATGCTCCTCGGCGACACCATCTCCGGCAGCATGCGGCTGTTGGAGTCCATCATCTGGACAGGCGCCCTCGCCTGCGGCTTCATGGCCGCCATCTGGCTGACGGGAGGGATAGCATGATCATTCAACTGTTGACCGCAATGCTGGGCACCCTCGGCTTCTGCCTGATCTTCAACGTTCGCGAGCGCTTCCTCTTCCCCGCCGCCATCAGCGGTCTGCTGACCTGGGCGGTCTATCTGCTTGCCGCGCGTTTCCTGGAGCCCGTATTCCAGATCACTCTGATCGCCGCGTCCTTCGGTGCTTTTCTCGCCGAAGTCATGGCCCGTGTTCTGAAAGCACCTTCCACCGTATTCTTCATTCCCGCCATGATCCCCCTCAGCCCCGGACGCAATCTGTACAACACGCTGCAGTCCGCCGTCGTAAACGACGAGCCCGCCTTTGCCCTCAACGGCATGATGACTTTGCAGTACACCCTCGGCATTGCCGCAGGTATGTGTATCGCATGGGCGTTCTGCTATATGTACAGAAAGCTGAAGCAGCAGTATCTTCTCAAGCACCGCGGATAACGGTGCAGAAAGCGTGAGCCTATGTCATTCAGCATTTATCCCGTCTCCGAAACGACCCTTGCCGATGCCGTCGCCATCTGGAACTGCGTTGTGGAAGACGGTGTCGCCTTCCCTCAGGAAGCCCCCCTCACCCTCGACGAAGGGCGCACGTTCTTCGCCGCCCAGTCCTTCACGGGCGTCTGTGTGGATGATGCGAGCGGTCGCGTGCTCGGCATGTACATCCTCCATCCCAACAACGTCGGTCGCTGCGGACATATCTGCAACGCCAGCTACGCCGTAGCGCGGGATGCCCGCGGTCAGGGCGTCGGCGAATGCCTCGTCCGCGACTGCATCGCAAGAGGCAAGGCGCTTGGCTTCGGCGTCCTCCAGTTCAACGCCGTGGTCGCCACCAATCATGTCGCCCTCAGCCTGTACAAGAAGCTTGGCTTCACCCAACTGGGCGTGATCCCCAAAGGCTTCCACATGGATGACGGACATTATGAAGACATCATCCCCCACTACATCGAACTTTGATAAACCAAAAATCCCCCGAGTTTACACTCGGGGGATTCTTATTTCATGAATCAGTCGAGGACTTCGACGGTCTTGTTGTAGAAGGACTTCAGAGCTGCGGTAGCCAGAGTGTGGCTCAGCTCGGTCTCTTCGGGAGTGAACAGGCCGAAGGGGATCTCCTGACCGGTGTATTCCATCATGAATGCACCCATCTGCTGCTGGATGGCATCAACGAAACCGAACTCGAAGATGGGGCCGGTGATGGTGGGCAGCATGGGCTTGTAGCCGATGATGATGCGGTTCCAGGACTGCTCCTTGCCCCAGGAAGAGGTGTAGCAGAAGGCGTTGGCATCATCGGAGGAGAAGCGTGCGCTGCAGTCCATACCGTAGATCTCGAAGAACCAGCGGTTGGTGGAGCCGGGGCACATACGCTTGGTCTCCAGGGTCATGGGGATCTCGTCACCGTCGGCGTTCAGCGTGGTGCAGAACAGCGTGCAGTTGTCGAAGGTGTCGCAGGGAACGCGACCGCCCTTACCGTCGCTGCGCTCCTTAACGATGTTGGAGAAGTGTGCGCGGACAGTCAGGGGCTTGAAGCCGAGGCGGAAGGGAACGTGCTGAGTGTGGATACCGAGGTCGCCCAGGCAGCCGTACTCGCCGTTGAACTTGACCAT
>JAKSPZ010000240.1 GCA_024404395.1 Clostridia bacterium
GACGATGCGGGGATCCGCCATCAGGCAGCCATTGACATCCGTCCAGTTCTCATACATATCCGCTTCCGCCGCGCGGGCAACGATGGCGCCGGAAACGTCACTGCCGCCGCGGGAGAAGGTGTGGACTTCACCGTTGGGATAGGAACCGTAGAAGCCGGGAATGACAGCGTGCGGATGATCCTCAAGGGCTTTGCGCAGGGTCTCGTTGGTCCACTCGGAGGCGAAAACGCCGCGGCGGTCAAACTTGATAACGTCTGCGGAATCGATGAAATCCCAGCCCAGATACTTGGCCAGCAGGATACCGTTCAGATACTCACCGCGGCTGGCAGCGAAGTCTGCGGAACGGCGCTCACGAATGGCTTTGCCGGTCTCATGGAGAATGGTCTCAAAATCAAAATCCAATCCCAGATCCTTGGCGATCTCAAGATAGCGCTCGGAGACCTGCTTGAAGACCTCGTCATGAGGCTGATTCAGGTCGACGAGACGATAGCAGCGATACAGCAGGTCGGTGACCTTGACGTCGCCGTCGAAGCGCTTGCCGGGGGCACTGGGCACCACGTAGCAACGTGCGGGATCAGAGGTGATGATCTCTTTGACTTTTCTGAAATGCTCGGCATCGCACAGAGAAGAACCGCCGAACTTGACAACTTTAATACCCATCTGTATCATCCTTCCTGCTGATTCTCGGAGAGAATCGCTTCGATTTTTGTGAGCAAAGGCTCCATACCGGTGTCATCCTCAGAAGACCAGGGAATGATCTCCCAGGGCTGGACGACCAGCGTGCGGCAGATCACGGGAAGGGATCGACCGCGCTGAGCCTTGGAAAGCTTGTCTGCCTTGGTGGCAAGGACCGTGAAGGGAATGTCGTAATGGCGCAGATAGTTGACCATCATAACGTCCTCTTCCGTAGGTGCATGGCGGATATCCACCAGCTGGAGGACGTGACGGAGCTGGGTGGAATGCTCGAAATAGCCTTCGATCATGCTCGCCCACTTGTCTTTCTCCATCTTCGATGCCCGCGCGAAGCCGTAGCCGGGCAGGTCCACCAGATAGAAATCCTCGTTGACGGAGTAATAATTGACCAGTCGCGTCTTGCCGGGTTCGGAAGAAGTCTTCGCCAGCTTGCCGTTGTGGGTCAGATGATTGATCATGGAAGACTTGCCGACATTGGACTTGCCTGCCAGTGCGATCTCGGGCATCACCTTTCCCGTCAGCTCACGGAAAGCAGACATGGAAGTAATGAACTTAGCCTTTGTAATCTTCACTTCGACACCTCATCCCGCAGCAGAACGATCTTCAGTGCTTCATTCACATCGCCGATGGGCGTGATCTCCATCTTCTCAAGGATCGCGGCGTCGATCTTCTCGAGGTCGGCAACGTTCTCCTTGGGCAGCAGGATCTTTCGAATGCCCAGACGATAAGCCGCCAGCAGCTTCTCCTTGACGCCGCCGATGGGCAGGACCTTACCGTGAAGGGTGATCTCGCCGGTCATGGCGATGGTATTATCCGCCGGAATGCCGGTGACCGCCGACATGACCGCACAGGTCAGAGCGACACCGGCGGACGGACCGTCTTTGGGCGTCGCGCCCTCGGGCACGTGGATATGCAGATCGTGCTTCTCGAAGAAATCTGCATCAACGCCATAAGCGGAAAGGCGGGCACGCGCCGCGCTCTTTGCCAGAGACGCGGATTCCTTCATGACGTTACCGAGGTTGCCGGTGATCTCCACCTTGTCATGTCCGCCGTCGAAGGTCACGGCTTCAACAGGCATGACCTCGCCGCCGACGCTGGTCCATGCCAGACCGTTGACCACACCGACGACGCCCTTCTTCTCTACTTCCTGACGGAGGAACTTGGGTGCACCCAGGTATTCCTTCAGGTCGGCGGGCTTCAGGGTGATGGTCTCGATGGTTGCATCCTCACTCATGCGGACGACCGCCTTGCGGCAGACCTGACCGATGGTGCGCTCCAGCGTGCGTACGCCGGATTCGCGGGTATAGCTGTCGATCAGCGCAGTAAGGGTCTTGTCCGACATCTTCAGCTGCGTCTTT
>JAKSPZ010000241.1 GCA_024404395.1 Clostridia bacterium
CGGCTGCCGAACCGCCAGCTCCCGATTGTCCATCAGCTCAGCCTGACGGATTGCTGCCCAGCCGAGCAACATCTTCAGCTGCTTGTTCGGCAGGTTTCCTTCCAGACCTTCCAGGTCCTGAATGGAAATTATCACTTCTTCGCCGCCATACGTGGCGTGGAAGTGAGGCGGCATATGATCAGCCCAATACATGGTAATTCTTATTCCACGGAACATGGAAATAGTAGGCATAGAATCATCTCCTCTCTTATGATTATACCATATTATCAATTAAAATCAATCTATTGCAAAACAGAAGATGCGTTGTACAGACTCCTTGAGCGTACAACGCATCTTGCTTTTCTGTTATTCGCACTTGCGGCCTGTGACGGCGTCGAAGTGGTATTTGACGATGCCGAGGTCGACGATGGAGAAGGGACCTTTGTCGGCGGTGATGCGGACGGTGTCGCCCTGCAGGGTGATGCGGAACTTCTGCTGATTGATGGCGGTGGGGGCGAGGAGGGCGGCCTCCACGCCCAGTCCGAACCAGTCGGGAGCGTCGGCGGGGGCGTCGCACACATCCGACGGCGACTTGCCGCGATGGGGCGTGCCCTGATTCTCGCCGTAGCCCAGCGCGATGACGATGACCTGACGCTCGCCCGCGCCGATCTTCGCCTCACCCTTGCCCTTGCTCAGACCCACCCAGCAGGTGTTCAGCCCCAGCTTCTGCGCCTCGAGGACCAGATGCTCGCCGTAATAGCCCGCCTTTTCCTCCAGCTTGGGATCGTCGGCGGGACCCACCAGCGCGATGTAGTTATTGCAGCCGCGGAAGCGGAGGAGCTTGGAGAACATGCCGCCGAAGCAGCGGGGCTCATCGTAGATGATCTGGATGTTCATGCCGGATTCGGCGTTGCAGGCCTTGGCGGCGGTATCCAGCGCGGCGCGGAGATCCGCGGGAATGGGCTTGTCGAGATACTGGCGCACGCTGTGGCGGGCGCGGATGACGGACATGATATCGCTCATGGTTCGGTCTCCTTAGGTCGGTTTTGTGATATTGTAACACAAATAAACCAAACCGTCAAAGGGCAAGAAAAAAGCGCCGATACTCACATATCGACGCTTGAAAGATGGATCAGTTGTTGCCGACCTTGGGCAGGCAGGCGAGACCGGCGGCGATGTCGTCGTCGGTGGGGATGTAGTCGCTCATGGTGCCGTTGTGGAAGGCTTCGTAGGCGTACATATCGAAGTAGCCGGTGCCGGTGAGACCGAAGATGATGGTCTTCTCCTCGCCGGTCTCCTTGCAGACCAGTGCCTCGTCGATGGCGGCGCGGATGGCGTGGCTGCTTTCGGGGGCGGGCAGGATGCCTTCGGTGCGGGCGAACTGCTCGGCGGCGGCGAAGACTGCGGTCTGCTCGACGGCGCGGGCCTCCATGTAGCCGTCATGATACAGCTGGGACAGCACGGGGCTCATGCCGTGGAAGCGGAGACCGCCCGCGTGGTTGGGGGAGGGGATGAACTGGCTGCCCAGGGTGTACATCTTGGCCAGGGGGCAGATCATGCCGGTATCGCAGAAGTCATAGGCGAACTTGCCGCGGGTGAAGGAGGGGCAGGAGGCGGGTTCAACGGCGATGATGCGATAATCCTTCTCGCCGCGCAGCTTCTCGCCCATGAAGGGGGAGATCAGACCGCCGAGGTTGGAGCCGCCGCCCGCGCAGCCGATGATGATGTCGGGCTCGATGCCGTACTTTTCGCAGATCAGCTTGGTCTCGACGCCGATGATGGACTGATGGAGCAGCACCTGATTCAGCACGGAACCCAGCACGTAGCGGTAGCCGGGGGTGGTGACGGCCACTTCAACGGCCTCGGAGATGGCGGTACCGAGGGAACCCGTGGAGTTGGGGAACTTCTCGTTCATGGCGCGGCCCACGTTGGTCTCCATGGAGGGAGAGGCGGTGACGTTGGCGCCGTAGGTGCGCATGACTTCGCGGCGGAAGGGCTTCTGCTCGTAGGAGCACTTGACCATGAAGACCTTGCAGTCCAGACCCAGATAAGAGCAGGCCA
>JAKSPZ010000242.1 GCA_024404395.1 Clostridia bacterium
ACGGTACCCGCGCCGCCGGAGAGACCTGTAGTTTCCGTGTCCAGAAAGAGACAGTCGCGGATATTGAAGGCGGTCCCATCCCAACCCATGCGGCGCAGACCCACCTGTGAAAGGCTGTCAGCGCCCTGCAGAAGGGGACGGCGGTCGATGTAGGTCAGAAGTCCATGGGGACGCAGCGCCTGTTTTTTGACCGCGTCCGTGCGCATGGCGGCGAGCCGTGATCTCAGATCTCTTGCCATGCGTTACCTCCGACGAAGCTCCCAGAAGGCGACGACGGCAGCGGCGGCGACGTTCAGGGAATCCACACCGTTGTACATGGGGATGAGGGTGGTGTGGTTGCTGAGGGCGATGGTCTCCGCCATCAGTCCCGTCCCCTCGGTGCCGAGGATGAGAGCAAGCTTATCAGCCTGCTTCAGCAACGGGTCCTCTATGGAGATGCTGTTCCGGTCGAGGGCGAGGGCGGCGGTGGTGAAACCCGCATCATGAAGCATTTTCATGCCTTCGGCGGGCCAGGACGTATCGATGCGCGCCCATGGGATCTGGAAGACGCTGCCCGTGCTCACACGCACCGCGCGGCGATGAAGGGGGTCGCAGCAGGCGGGGGAGAGCAGGAGGCCGTCCATGCCAAGAGCTGCGGCATTGCGGAATATGGTGCCGATGTTGGTGGGATCCACGATGTTTTCGAGAACGGAGATGCGCCGCGCATGCTTCAGAACAGAAGTGGGATCTGCGGGCGCGGGACGCTTCATGGCGCAGAGTACGCCGCGGGTCAGTTTGTAACCCGTCAGCGTCTCGAGGACCTCATCGGGGGCGGTGTAGACGGGCGTGTCGCCCAGCCGCTCGATGAGCGCGGCGGCCTTGCCTTCGATGTGACGACGCTCGGCAAGCATGGAAACAGGCTCAATACCCGCGTCCAGCGCGTGACCGATCACGGTACCGCTCTCGGCGATGAACAGCCCCGACTGATTGCGCAGCTGACCTTCCGTGAGCCGCGCGTAGGGCGCCAGCGCATCGGAACGCAGATCATCGCAGACGATGATATTTGCCATGTCGTCACCTCCCTTTTTTACCAGTATATCACAGCCGTCAAGATTGACACACGACTGTTTACTATGATAGAATCATACGGAATTGAGGTGTAAAGAATGCTGCTGACGGCGGAACATATCTCCATGAACTACGGCATGAAACAGCTGCTGGACGACGTGACACTGTACCTGAATGCCCGCGAGCGCATCGGGCTCATCGGCATCAACGGTACGGGTAAGTCTACACTGTTGAAGGTGCTGGCGGGTGCCGCAGAGCCCGACAAGGGGCGCGTCAGCCTCGATCCCAACGTCTGTGTCGGCTATCTCGAGCAGAATCCCACCCTCAATGACGATCTGACCATACTGGAGCAGGTCTTCGCGGGTCAGTCCGCATCCTTCCGCGAGATCAACGAGTACGAGGCGAAGTCCATTCTGAGCCTGCTGGGCATCACCGATTTCGACAAGAAGATCGGTGCCCTCAGCGGCGGACAGCGCAAGCGTGTGGCACTGGCTACGGTCTTCGTTCGTCCCTACGACGTGCTGATCCTTGACGAGCCCACCAACCATCTGGACGATGTGGGCGTTGAATGGCTGGAGGAACGCCTGAACCGCTTCACGGGCGGACTGGTGATGATCACCCATGACCGCTATTTCCTGGAGAACGTGGTCACACGCATCGGCGAGCTGGACCACGGCAAACTCTATTTCTATGAAGCCAACTATTCCAAATACCTTGAACTGAAGGCGCAGCGACTGGACATGGAGCGTGCCACGGAGCGCAAGCGCCAGTCCCTGCTTCGCCGCGAGACCGAATGGATCATGCGCGGCGCGCGGGCAAGATCCACCAAGAGTGTGGAGCGCATCGCCCGCTATGAAGCACTGAAAGCCATGCAGGCGCCCGAGACCGATCGCACGGTGACGGTCACCGCCGCGGCCTCCCGATTGGGTCGCAAGACCATCGAGCTGAAGCATGTCAGCAAGGGCTACGGGCAGCGCG
>JAKSPZ010000243.1 GCA_024404395.1 Clostridia bacterium
AGTTTATTGTTCATTTCTTCATCTCCGGCAGTTCGAAGGCATCGGACAGATCTTTAACCGCACCTGCGTGCGCCGTCAGGATGACGGTGTCGCCCGCTTCGATGGTGTCGCTGCCGAAGGGGATGATGATCTTCTTGTCGCGGACCAGAACGCTGACCAGCACGCCCTTGCGGATGCGGAGCTTGCTCAGCGGGATGCCCAGCTAGGGTGCGTCCTTCAGGGCGGTGCATTCGTAGGCTTCGACCGCGCCGTCCATCCTGCCGTAGACCTTCTGCACCACGGAGTCCTGAGAATGGCTCAGGGCGCGGACGCTTCGAAGGATGCTGTCGGCGGTGGCCAGCTTGGGGCTGACGATGGAATCCAGTCCCAGATCGCCCATGACGCCCAGCATGTTCAGGCGGTTGATCTTGACGATGACCTTCTTGGCGCCGCAGCGCTTGCCGTACAGACCCGTCATGATGTTCTCCTCATCGCGGTCGGTGAGGCAGATGAAGGCGCCGCAGTTGCCCACGTCCTCGCGGTCGAGGGTCTCCTGATCGGTGCCGTCGGCATGGATGACGGTGACCTTGTCCAGCTGATCCGCCAGACGGACGCACTTGTCGTGCTTGATCTCGATGAGGCGGATGCGCACGCCCATGGGGGCGAGGATCTTGGAGAGATAGTAGGAAACGTGACCGCCGCCGATGAGCAGGGCGGACTTCATGCGCTGCACGTCCTTGCCCAGCTCCTTGAAGAAGCGGGTGACGGCGTTGCGCTCGCCGGTGACGTAGACCAGATCGTTGGGATGGATCTCGAATCGACCGTCGGGGATCAGGGCTTCCTTGCCGCGCTGCACCGCCGTGAACTGCACGTCGGGATAACGGCGATGGAGCTCGTGGAGGGGCACATTGACGATGTGATCGCTGATCTCAACGCGGAAGTCGACCATCTCGACGAATCCTCTCGCAAAGGCCTCAACATTGAGGGCGAAGGGGAAGCGCAGCATGCGGGAGATCTCCAAGGCGGCCGCGCGGTCGGGGTTGATGGTCTGGTCGACGTTCAGCTTTTTGCTGAGCAGATCGAAGCTCTCGGTATACTCGGGATCGCGGATGCGAGCGATGGTATACTTGCAGCCCAGCTGTTTGGCGGCGAGGCAGCAGATCAGGTTGAGCTCATCGTTGCCGGTGATGGCGATGAGGACGTCCGACTCGGCGACGCCCGCGTCGGTCAAAGTCTGCAGGTTGGCGCCGTTGCCGCGGATGCAGAGCACATCCAGCGTTTCGCTTGCCTTTCTGATGACTTCCTCATTGCGGTCAATGATGGTGACGTCATGTTTGTCTTCCGACAGGCGCTCTGCCAGCGTAATGCCGACCTTACCTGCGCCAACGATCATAATATTCAAGCTTTACACCTCAGTCCGCGCGAACTTCATATAATCCAGCGCGCGCTTCGCTTCTTCTTTCGTGAAGGGTTTCTCGGCAACGCAGGACACGCCGCCGTGGTAATTCATCTGCCGCAGCTGTCGGAACAGGCGGACGTAGTCTTCCCCATCGCCGGGGGCGGGCAGTGTGCGGTCGAGGGCATTGCCCGCGTGCACATGCAGCAGCGCCTCGCCGCTGCGGACGATGGAGTCAAAGGGCTCGCTGCTCCGTTCCATCTGCACGGTATCCGCCAGCACGCCCACATTGTCGAGATGGAGCAGCGCGGGGACCAGTGCCGCCTCGGAGACGGTGTTGATGAGGTTGCATTCCGCGCGCCGCAGGTTCTGCACCGCCACCTTCAGCCCCGCGGATGCCGCGTGTCCCTGCACCATGCGCAGGAAGTTGCCCAGCTGACGTCGGGCGAGGGAGAAGTCGTAGCCGTTGGGAACGTGACGGGAAGCGGCGGCATCCAGCACGACGATGTCCGTGCCCAGCGCCTTGGCGCGCAGGAACGAGGACTCCAGCCATGCGTGAAGGTCGCCCGCGGAGACGCGATGCCCCGTGATGCGAAGGTCCGGCGGAAGCATGTCGTACAGGACGGTCA
>JAKSPZ010000244.1 GCA_024404395.1 Clostridia bacterium
CCCCTCGGCGCCCTCATCTTCAACATGCCCCGGGCGGGCGTCCTCGCTGTCGGTGTTCCGGCGGCCGCCGAGATCTACTCCATCTTCGATACCCGCAAGCTTCTGAACCGCGGTCCTTCCGTCATGATCGGCAAGGCCAGCGGTCTGGCGGGCATCGCCTACTGGATCAACGAAAACTACCGCCTCTCCCCCTCCGAAGCTGTCAACAAGAAGGATCAGCTGGTCATCGACCTCAAAGCCTGGATCGACGAGGAATACGCGGACGGTCGTCAGACTTCCCTCTCCACCGCGGAGCTCGAAGCCCGCATCGAAGAGCTGTCCGGCGGCAAGCTCAGAAGGCTGTAATTGGAGGAAATAATGGAAAGAAGAACATCATCTCTGGCCGATCAGGTCTATGAGCGGCTGGAAAACGACATTCTCAGCGGCAAGTACACCCGCGGCGAAGTACTCACCGAGCTGCGTCTCTGCAGCGAACTGGATGTCAGCCGCACCCCCATCCGCGAATCGCTCCGCAAACTGGAGCAGGAGCACCTGATCGAGACCACCGGCAACGGCATCGTCATCCTTGGCATCACCCGCAAGGATTTCGAGGACATGTACATCATCCGCAGCCGCATCGAAGATCTGGCCATCCGCGGCTTCATCAAGAACCTCACCGAGGAATCCCTGCATGCCCTGCAGGAGGCCGTTGAATTCCAGGAGTTTTATCTGGAGAAGAGCGATTCCGCTCAGCTCCGCGCACTGGACAGCCGCTTCCATCAGATCATCTACGAGCACTGCGGCAGCACCATCCTGCGCGACACCCTCTATCCCCTGCACAAGAAGGTCCAGAAGTTCCGCCAGATCTCTCTGGAAGAACGCAGCCGCGCCGAGAAATCCGTCTGCGAACATCGCATGATCCTTGAAGCGGTCCGCAGCGGCAACGAGGACGAAGCCGCGAAGCTCATGCTCAACCATGTCAGCAATGCCATGCGCAGCATCATGGAAAGAGAATTCATCAACTAAGGAGGCATTCCTATGGGACTGACCCTTGCTCAGAAAATCATCAAGCGCCACCTGCTGAGCGGTGATATGACCGTCGGCAGTGAGATCGCCCTTCGCATCGATCAGACGCTGACTCAGGACGCCACGGGCACCATGGCATATCTCGAGTTCGAAACCATGCACATCGACCGCGTCCGTACCGAGCTGAGCGTGGCTTACATCGACCACAACACGCTGCAGTGCGGCTTCGAGAATGCCGACGACCATCGCTACATCCAGTCCGTCGCCAAGAAGCACGGCATCCGCTTCTCCCGTCCCGGCAACGGCATCTGCCATCAGGTCCATCTGGAGCGCTACGGCATCCCCGGCAAGACCCTGATCGGTTCCGACAGCCACACCCCCACCGCCGGCGGTCTGGGTATGCTGGCTTTCGGTGCAGGCGGCATGGACGTTGCCGTCGCCATGGGCGGCGGTGCCTACTACATCACCATGCCCAAGATGTACAAGGTCAACCTCACCGGCAAGCTGAATCCCTTCGTCACCGCCAAGGACGTAAGCCTTGAGCTGCTGCGCATCCTGTCCGTCAAGGGCGGCGTCGGCGCGATCGTCGAATGGGGCGGCGAAGGCGTGCGCACCCTGACGGTTCCCGAGCGCGCCACCATCACCAACATGGGCACCGAGATCGGCGCCACCACCTCCATCTTCCCCGCCGACGATATCACCGAAGCCTTCATGAAGGCTCAGGGACGCGGCGAAAACTTCGAAGCCCTCGCTTCTGATCCCGATGCGGTCTACGATCGCGTCATCGACATCGATCTGAGCACGCTGGAGCCCCTGATCGCCTGCCCCCACAGCCCCGACAACGTCGTGACCGTCAAGTCCCTGAAGGGCACCAAGGTCGATCAGGTCTGCATCGGTTCCTGCACCAACTCTTCCCTCATGGACATGATGAAGGTCGCCGCACTGCTGAAGGGCAAGACCGTGGATCCTTCCGTCAG
>JAKSPZ010000245.1 GCA_024404395.1 Clostridia bacterium
TGGAGGAACCGTCGATCATAACGGAGGTGAAACCGCCGTCGATGCAGCTCTTGCAGGTCTCGAAGGTGTCGCCGTGGTCCAGATGGACGCAGATGGGCATATCGAAACCGGCGGACTGCTCGGCGTCGATGAGGGCAGCTTCGATGAGCTTCATCAGGTAGGCGTGCTTGGCGTAGGCGCGGGCGCCCTTGGAGACCTGAAGGATCAGGGGAGCGCGCTTCTCCATGGCAGCTTCGGTGATGCCCTGGATGATTTCCATGTTGTTTACGTTGAAGGCGCCGATGGCATAGCCGCCGTTATACGCCTTTTTGAACATCTCGGTAGAAGTTACGAGAGCCATTCAAAAACACTCCTTTGCACATTAGGGTGATTATATTATATCAGTTCGCCTGTCAAAAATCAACGATTCGCCGTAACAACTTATTTTTTAACTTGATTGGCGAAATTGATGGGAACAAAACCTTACAGGACTTCGCCAAAAAGGTCGTATGCATCAGCACTGGTGATCTTGACCTGAACGTACTCACCGAGGGTGAGGGGCTTGTCGGAGGTCAGGCGGATGACGCCGTCGCTTTCGGGGGCTTCCAGCAGGGAGCGACCGTACACGCCGTCCTCGTCCTCGCCGTCCACCAGCACTTCGCAGACCGTGCCGATGCGGGCCTCATTGATCTCCATGGAGATGCCCTGCTGCAGCATCATCAGCTGATCCAGTCGCTCGTTCTTCACGTCCTCGTCGATCTGATTCTTCATGATCGCGGCGGGGGTACCCTCCTCGGGGGAGTAGGTGAAGGCGCCGAGACGGTCGAAGCGGGCGTCGCGGACGAAGTCCAGCAGCGTCTGGAACTGCTCGTCGGTCTCGCCGGGGAAGCCCACGATCATGGTGGTGCGCACGGTCAGTCCGCGGGCATGGCACTCGGCGATGCGGGAGCGGATCCACTCGGAGCTGCCGCGGCGGTTCATGGTCTTCAGCATCTTGTCATCGATGTGCTGAAGGGGCAGATCCAGATAGGGCGCCACCTTGGGCAGCTTCTGGATGGTGTCCAGCAGGCGGTCTTCGGTGGAATCGGGATAGCAGTAGAGCACGCGGACCCAGTGAACGGATTCGATGGCGCTCACCGCTTCCAGCAGCTCGGGCAGCAGGTAGTGACCGTCGCCCATGTCGCAGCCGTAGCGGGAGGTATCCTGAGCGATCAGAGTGATCTCCGTAACGCCGCCCTCCGCCAGACGCTTGCACTCATCCACGATGTCGTCAAAGGGACGGGAGATGTAGTTGCCGCGGATCAGGGGGATGGCGCAGTAGGTGCAGCGATTGTCGCAGCCGTCGGAGATCTTCACATAGGCGGAATGGGAAGCCGTGGTCAGCACGCGGGGCGTGCAGAGAAAACGGCTGTTCATCTCGGTGAAGACGGGGCGCTTGTCCTGATCGGCATCCGCCAGCATCTCGGGCAGACGGGCGTAATCGGCAACGCCGAGGATGCCGTCGATCTCGGGGATCTCGGCCATCAGGGCGTCGGGATAGCGCTGAGCGAGGCAGCCCGTGACGAAGAGCTTCTTCAGGTTGCCTTCCTTCTTATAGCTCGCCATCTCGAAGATGGTGTCGATGGATTCTTCCTTGGCGGACTCGATGAAGCCGCAGGTGTTGACGAAGATCACATCCGCTTCGGCGGGGTCGGAGGTCAGGCTGTAGCCCAGCTCCGTGAGCTGACCCAGCAGGTTCTCCGAGTCCACGCGGTTCTTGGCGCAGCCCAGAGAGACCAGACCCACCAGCTTGTTGTTTTCAGACATATCAAACGCGTCCTTTCGCGGGTAAATCATAGGTGATTTCATTCTATTCCCGGTATAAAACATTGTCAAGTCCTTGAAAAAGGACGAGGCGTGTTATATAATAGTTACATCTATATTTGTGGAGGTATCACGATGAAGAAATTCCTGACCCTGCTCGCACTGCTGCT
>JAKSPZ010000246.1 GCA_024404395.1 Clostridia bacterium
GTAGGCCTGTTCACCGCTGATATCGGTATAGCCGTCCACAGCCTCCCCACGATAGCCCTCGACATATCGCGCAGGCACAACGACCATACGGCTCATCACCGTCATCGCCGAGGCAAAGTAGCTGCAATAGCCCCGTTTGCCTTCCAGCACGAACTGCGATACAAAGTCCCGTTCGTCGTCGACGGGATCGGGATCCGTCGTGTAAACGCAGTTCTCTATGAGCCAGTCCTTGATTGCCATGACCTTGGCACGGTCATCTTCGCAATCGTCCGTGATCATCTCTGCGAGCTCATAGACGCCTGCTTCAATGCCGTCAGCCAGCTGCAGATATTCCGCCGCCGCTTTGCCGAAGCCGCTGTCATTCTTCCAGGAGTCGACATCGTAATCAATGCCGCTCAGTTCGACAGCATAGCCGACCGCGGTATAGCCGTTCCCTTCCTCGGCATTGGCTGCCAAAAAGACCTCGCCGATGGAGTTGTAATACAGCGTCTCATCGTCATTGACTGTCAGGTCTGTCAGTCGATTCGGAACAAACAGCGTACTCGTGCCTTCGGCAACAAATTCAACATTCACCGTAACGGTATTAAACTGATCGTTTCCGTTCGCACCGAGGACATCCTTACGCTCGCTGCTGTGGAAAGGATCGGCATACATGTAGCGCGTCTTGGTCTCCGTATCGACCCATGCGTTGCCCGTGTAGGTACGGCGAATGGTACCGCGAAGCAAGACATCGCGGTTGGTACTGACACGCATCCTGACCGTCTTATCGGGATTCGCGGGTCCGCCCAGTCTGGAGACGACGTTCTCGCCGAGCAGCACGGCATGGTTGTAGCCTTCCGTGTCGATGGTGAAAGCAATGCGCTCCTCGGGCTCCTTGAAATACTCATCCACCATCCGTCTCAGGGTGTCCGCGGCGTTCACCAGCGGTTTGGCCGTGGGCGGGTGAGACGGGATCAACAGCGCCGCGATGAGAATAATTGCCGCCGTCGGGATCAGCCGACTGACGAGCTTCGTTTCCCGCATGCTCGTCCAGATAAAGACCGTGAGTGCCAGTGCAAGAATCGCAGGCAACATCGAGCGTTCGCCGGACAGGCAGTAGCCCATGGTCACGACAACGATGATCAGCGTGATCGCGATCGGAATACGGTCCGTTTTTCTCAAAAAGAACCACATGAGCCAGGTAAACACCAAGGCTCCAAAGATCGACAGAAGTGTCGACTGACGCGGCAGATAGGTCAGTCCGTTTCGCATATTCCCGACGACTGCCGCAAAAGCGCCGCTCTGATGGCACGCCAGCGCCATCACGCCTGTCAGCAACGCCATCGCAATCATGCCGATGACAGTGAGGCTGTGCTTGCCGTCTCCAAGGAAGGTGCAGACACAGGTCGCCAGCAGAGTCGTCGGCAGTACCGTCAAAAAGCTGAACGACGCACCAACAGCGCCCATGGCGATCTCCGTCAATACGACGGCACCAAGGACGATTTCGAGCATCAGTATGATCTTTTTCTTTGATAATCCTTTAATTTTCATGCAATATCAGGTTCCGCGCGCATCACTTCGATGCCCGCCATTTTCATGCGCTGGATCAGCTTGCCCGTCTCTTCTTCACCGCTGTCCGCAGCAAGATAGAGCCGAACATTGATGCCGGTTCGACGCAGTCGCATCAGCGTGTCCGCCGTACGTACATTCAATTCGGAAGTTGCCACCACCAGACCACCCTCGCTGACACCACGCAGCATGAAGGGCTGCGCCATCTTGGCCAGCTGAGCCTCGGGAAAGCGGAAGAGGAGCATGAAGAGGATGGCGGTCAGCAGGTGGGGCTTGCCAACAAAAGTCTTGAT
>JAKSPZ010000247.1 GCA_024404395.1 Clostridia bacterium
CAGCCGAAGAAACAGCACTCGTTGCAGAGGAACTCCGTCTTGTCCTTCAACGGCTGCGGCAGGGCGTTGAGCCGTTCCGCCATGGGATTCAGGCGGAAATCGGGGACCACATAGCGGAATTCGGGGCGCTCCAGCTCCTTGGTGAAAGCATCAAAGTCGGTGATGACTTTGGTGGTGGAGGACACCAGATACAGCTTCGGATAATGTTTCCTCAGATGGTCGACCAGCAGGTCCGAGTGCACGATGACGCCGTTCTCCGCCCGACCGTCGGACTCGAACATCTCGCAGAGGCGGTTGCATCTTCTGTCAGCCAGATGCGCCTCCCGCAGCAGGGAATTGCTGAAGGTGAGCCGCGCGGAGATGCCGTAGTCGCCCAGCAGCTTCAGCATCTCCCGAGGATTGTTCTCGCCGAATCCCACGCGGCCGCCGCCCCAGATGCAGTCCGCAGGCGCGCCGTAAATGGAGGCGATGTCGCGATCCTCGTAGAAATAGTGCCGCTTCTCGCGGTACAGGGGCAGGAACCGCCGATACAGCTCGCAGAACTCAAAGAGCCCGGGCAGGTGGAAGTGGGCGATGGGACGATCGTTCACGGACAGACCTCCGAATCAGTTGTCGATGAGGGCGAAGGCGCAGGGCATGTGTCCCTCCACCACGCGATATTCGCGGACCTCGGTATCATGGTCGACGAAGAACTGCTTGTAGGACTCCAGGCTGAACTGACGCTTGAAGTCGACGCCCGTCTTGGAGAGCAGCTTCGCCGCGACCATGGCGTTCTTCTTCACTTCGTTGACGTAGGTGGGGATGATGAGCCGACCGCCCTTTCGGCAGACGCGCTTCATTTCGGACAGCGCCTTGTTCGGTTCATCCAGCAGATGGATGACGTTGGCGGCGACGACCACGTCGAAGCTGTCGTCATTAAAAGGCAGGTCGAGGATGCTGGCCTCGCGGAGGGTCACATTGTCAAAGCTTGCCACCTTCTTGCGGGTCTGCTTCAGCATGCCCTCGGAGTAGTCGGTGGCGGCAAGGGACCGGCAGTTCTTCGCCAGGGGGACGGTGAGGAGCCCCGTGCCGCAGGCGCACTCGAGAGCGGTAGCGTCACTGCCGACATGGTTTTCGATCTCCTTGGCGATGCCGCGATAGCATTTGCCGTTGTAGACGGTCTCGAACAGGTCGTAAAAAGGGGAGAGCTTGTCCCAGATCACGGTTGCATCCTTCTTTCGGTGGGATATGTGAGACATTATACCCAATCCGCCCCGTTTTTTCAACCTTGACCGCGGTTCGGGTGGGATGCTATACTCAAAGGAACATACGGAGGTTTGACTATGAAGATCTACGATATTTCCCGCCCCGTGTTCGATTGCTCCACTTATCCCGGGGATCCCGTGCCCGAGGCGACGGCGGTGCTGCGCATCTCCGAAGGCGCTGAATGCAACCTGTCGGCGTTTTCCATGTGCGCTCACAACGGCACCCACGTGGACGCGCCTTATCATTTCGTCGATGACGGCGAGCCCATCGATGGTGTGGATCTGTCCCGCTTCATCGGAACGGCTTACGTCACTGAGCACTGCGGTCCAGTCACCGAAGCGGACGCAAAGCGCATCCTCATGAAGGCGGGGGAGAAGAGGCATATTCTGGTCAAGGGTGATTCCGAACTGACGATCGAGGCGGCGGCGGTCTTTGCCGAAGCGAAGATTGCGCTCTACGGCAATGAATCCATGACCGTGGGCAATCCCGAAACGTCGCCCACCGTTCATCGCACCATGCTGGGGGCGGGCATCTTCTTCCTTGAGAACACCGACCTCG
>JAKSPZ010000248.1 GCA_024404395.1 Clostridia bacterium
AAGGAGGTCTCTCCCATCTTTGCAAGTCCTTCGATGCGTGCGGGGGCAGGGCGGCGCTTCTTTCCGAGTTGTTCAAAGCCGATGGAATAGGGCGTCAGGCCCAGACAGTTGAACTGACCGCCGTGGGTATGACCGCTGAGCATCAGATTCGGTCTGCAATGCTTCGGCAGAATGGGGTAGTGGGACAGCAGGACGGAAAAGCCATCCGTCGCAAACAGTCCTTCGTCCGATGGCTTGCCGTGGTAGTACTCATCCACACCGCCCACGATCAGCGGTCCCGCCTGTACCGAGCGATTGACCAACATCGGTGCGTCCAGCGCCGCCTCCATCGTTGCCCAATCATCGCCAAAGGCTTCCGAATCGTTGTTGCCGGGCACGGCGAATACCCCAAGCGGCGCTTTCACTTTGGACAATGCGTGCATCATTCGAAGGCTGTCTTCCCTGCGATCAGCAAAATCGCCGCCGTACAGCCGCAGATCGCAATCGATCTCCGCCAGCTGCGACGCAATGGCGTCCGCGTCCTGGCGCTTCCTCAGATGAAAATCTGTGGCGAACAGGATCCTGATCCCATCCGCCTCGGGACGATCCGTTTCCATCGTGAGCCGTTCTACAGAAAACGCCGCCGACCGTGCCGTACAAAAGCAGAGGTCGGGGCGTACGAATAATTGTCTCATGTCTTTATTCTTCGGGTACCAGCAGTGCGGCACCGATGATGCCTGCGCTGTCGCCCAGTGCCGCCGGCAGGAAGCGGGCGGGATACTTCTGATCCAGCAAAGAGTAGTGACGATACGCCGCCACGATTCGGTCGATGAAGCGGGAGCCCAGCTTGGTCACGCCGCCGCCATAGATGAATCGGTTGATGTCAAAGATCATGTTCAGGGAATGGAACATTCTGCCCAGATACTCCGCGCCGCGATTGACGACTTCCAGCGCCAGCGGATCGTTGGAGACAAAGGCACGACCGACCGCCACCAGATCGATGTCCGTCATGGTACCTGCGTAATCGAGAATACGGCTGTCGTCGCCTTCCTTGATTCGGTCCATGGCATAGCGCGCCATGTGACGACCGGAAGAGATGGACTGAACACAGCCCACCGCGCCGCAGGAACAGGTGTAGCCCGTGGAGTCGGAGATCAGCATGTGACCGATCTCGCCCGCCATCCCGTGGCGACCGCGATAGATCTTGCCGTTCAGCACAAGTGCGCCGCCGATGCCGGTGGAAATGGTGCAATAGATGAAGTCGCCGAGATCTTTGCCCGCACCGAAACGCTGTTCGGCAATCGCGGCAACATTGGCGTCGTTGTCCAGATAGACGGGCACGCCCAGACGCTTCTGAAGCATGTCGCGGGCAGGCAGATCGTTCAGAGCAAGGATGTTGCTGGTCTCCACCACAACACCGCGCTCATAGTCGATAAAAGAGGGAAATGCCGCGCCGACGCCACGGACCTCATCCATGGTCAGGTCGTTCATCGCCAAAACCTGACGGACCTGCTGCGCCAGCTGATCGAGCAGGGAATCCGCGTCCAGTTCTTTGTCGGTCAGAGACTGACAATGTGCCAGCTCGTTGTAATCCCGGTCAAACAAGCCTACCTTGATATTGGTACCGCCCATGTCGATGCCGACGGAATATTCCTTCATGACACGTTCCCCCTTTGGATAATGTGCATATTATATCCCTTTATGGCCGTCACTTCAACGCAGTTTTGTAAAAACAGGAATGAAAATATTTTTGAACTTATATCTCAGGCAGGTGTACAGACACTTATTTATTT
>JAKSPZ010000249.1 GCA_024404395.1 Clostridia bacterium
GAAGGGGTGGGCACCTCCGTCAACGGCTGTCTGCGCCTCTGGCCCCATCTGGTCAAGGCGGACGGACACTTCGTGGCGAAGCTGGTGCGCGACGGCGACGAACGTCCCGCAGAACCCAAGAACATCGTCGACAAGGAACTGCCCAAGCTGGTGAAGAAGCTGGCGGACGAGATCGGCGCCCTGCCCGATTGGGTGCGTTCCGCCCGACTCATGCGCTTCGGCGACTATGTCCACGCCGTGCCCGGGGCCTGTCCCGACCTGAAGGGCATCAGGATCGCCAAGCCCGGACTGACCCTCATGCGGGTCGGACGGAGCCACGTGGAGCCCATGAAGCCGCTGGCGCTGGCGGCGGGCATGACCTTCAAGCGCACCGTTGACCTGTCCGAGGCAGACGCAAAGCGCTTCCTCGATCGCGAGACCATCGACATTTCAGCCCCCGACGGACGCACGGCAGTCTGCTGCCTCGGTCTTCCCATCGGTTGGGCGAAGGTCGTTGACAATAAACTAAAACCCGGAAAGTGAGTGTTCCCCATGGCTCAGATCAGCTCCCGCCGCCTTGCCGCCTTTGAAACGGGCGTCTTCGCCGCGATGAACGAAAAGAAGGAAGCCCGCGTCAAGGCGGGGCTCCCCGTGTACAATCTCTCCATCGGAACCCCCGATTTCAAGCCCGCACCCCACGTGATGAAGGCGCTGTCCGACGCGGCGCTCTATCCCGAGAACTACAAGTACGCCCTCACCGACCGCGAGCCGCTGCTGGACGCCGTCGTGGCTTACTACAAGAACCGCTTCGGCACCGAGATCGGCGCGGATGAGATCATGACCGTCTACGGTACCCAGGACGGCATCGGTCACATCGGCATGGCGCTGTGCGACGAGGGCGATCTCGCCCTTCTGCCCGACCCCGGCTATCCCATCTTCGATGCGGGTACCCGTCTGGGCGGTGCCACCCCCGTCTACTATCCCCTGAATGCGGAGAACAACTTCCTGCCCGATCTGTCCGGCGTGGACGAGGCGACACTTGCGAAGGTCAAGTACATCATCCTCAGCTATCCCTCCAACCCCACGGGCGCCATCGCGCCCAAGTCCATGTATGAGGACATGATCCGCTGGGCAAAGGCCCACGATATCCTCATCATCAATGACAACGCCTACTCCGACATCATCTATGACGGTGCGGAGAGCTTCTCCTTCCTGTCCCTGCCCGGGGCGAAAGAGGTGGGCGTGGAGTTCTTCTCTCTGAGCAAGTCCTTCAACCTCACGGGTGCCCGCGTGTCCTTCCTCATCGGTCGCAAGGACGTGGTGGATGCCATGAAGAAGCTGAAGAGCCAGATCGATTTCGGCATGTTCCTGCCCATTCAGGCGGCCGCCGTCGCGGCGCTGACGGGTCCGCTGGACATGGTGAAGCAGCAGCAGGCGGACTATCAGGCTCGCCGCGACGCCCTTTGCGGCGGTCTCCGCGAGATCGGCTGGGACGTCCCCGATGCCAAGGGAACCATGTTCGTCTGGGCAAAGCTGCCGCCGAAGTACGAGAGCTCCATGCAGTTCTGCGAAGTGCTCATGGAGAAGACGGGCGTCATCGCCACCCCCGGCGCCGCTTTCGGCCCCAACGGTGAGGGCTACGTCCGCTTCGCGCTGGTGCAGCCCCCCGAGAACCTGAAGAATATCTGCCGCCTCATCAAGGAAGCGGACATCATCTGACCCATTCCCCCCGGAACCTTTCCGGGGGTTTTATACGGAAACAGCTATGATCGACATTTACG
>JAKSPZ010000025.1 GCA_024404395.1 Clostridia bacterium
CAGGCGGGAGACCTTCATCTTGCCGTCCAGCTGCATCCGTTCCAGCAAGCCTTCCGCCTTGCGGAAATCGAAATCCTCATAAAAATCGCGGTACCAGCGGAGGGTGTCGCTGACGGTCATGTAACCGTAGAAGTAGCTCTCCGTGGGCATGTAGGCGATGAGCCCGCGGCTCTTGTCATTGAGGGGCTCCGCCATAAAGCGGATGTCCCCCGCGGTGGGTGCGGACAGCCCCGCGATGAGCTTCATCAGCGTGGTCTTGCCCGAACCGTTGGGTCCCAGCAGGGCGCAGACCTCCCCCGCGTTGAGGGTGAGGTCCAGCCCGTCGAGGACGGTCTTGCCCGAATAGCGTCGGGTCAGCGCGTTGATCTCAAGCATAGTTTTTCTCTCTGTCGATGTGGTCTGCGGTCGTGTATAAAAACAGCCGACGGCGGAGGACCCGTCGTCGGCACTCTCCCATCTTAATTCAATGGGATTATAGCACATCTGCGCGTGGTTGGCTATGGTTATTTGTTGTACTTGGGGAAGTAGGTGTCCTTGGCGAGGTTGCCTCGGGTGACGGAGGAAGTCTCCTTGGCGGCGGGACGCTCGTAGCGATAGCAGAAGTCGTAGCCCACATCGTAGGCGCCCTGCGCGGTGTTGGGGGCGTTCTTGATGGTGGCGAGGACGGTGCCGCTGTAGCCCGTGACCAGCTCGTACATCATGAACCGCAGCTGACCCTCGAGGGTGTCGTAGCCGTAGCCGTTGGTGGCGCACCAGTTCTTCATGTTGGTCAATCGTCCGCTGCCCCACTGGCACAGACCGTAGTAGCTGCCCGTGGTGTCCTTGGGATTGAAGGAGGATTCCTTCTTGATGTTCGCCATGATGCCGCAGGCGGCGGCGGGGCTGAGTCCCAGTTCCATGGTCATGAACATGAAGCACTTCTCCTCGTTGGAATAGGAAGAGGAGTTCATGTACTCCACGGCGGAGATCTGAGGCTGCGGCGCGGGCGCGGGGGCAGGTGCGGGCGTGGCGGCGGGGGTGTTCATCTCGTTCCACTTTTCCTCGGTGACCAGCTCCGACACAAGGATGTAGGCGACGTAAGGTCCGTTGGCCAGCTGCGCCCAGTCCCCCGCCACATCGGTGACGGTGACGCGCATGCCCGCGCCCACATTGAGGGAGGCGGCGTTGGCGGCGGGTCTGGCGTAGACCTTGGTGTTTTTGCTGATGACGCCCGTCACGGGGACGAAGGGGGTGTATGTTTTGAGGTCGGCGACGTGGATGTACGCCACGGCGCTGCCGCAGGTGACCATTGCCCAGTCGCCGCGGACGGCGCGCTTGGTGACCCGAAGTCCCGCAGACACGGCGATGGAAGGCGCGCTGTCGGACGGGGTCTTGTAGACGCGGGTGTTGTTGGCGATGACCATCTCCGCGACAGTGGTGTCCACGGGGATGTCCGCCTCGGGCGCGGGCGCGGGTTCGGGCGCGACGGCGCTCAGATGGCTCCGCAGGGTGAAGGCGCGGATGCCGTTGCACTCCACCATCGCCACACCGTTCTGCTCCGCCACCAGCTCCACGCGGAGCCCCTGAGGCACCGCCAGACTGGCGCTGTTGATGTCGGGTCGGGCGAACACGCGGGACGCGGTGTTGAAGACCACGGGCTCGGCGAGCGCTGCGGTCAAAGCCAGTATCAGAATTATAGCAAGCAGTATCCTGCGCATAAGAACCTCCGAGTATTTCAGTAGTACATAGATATTATATCATTTTGAAATACTTTTGTCAAGAATGCGTCATTTATTGACAAGCATCAACAGTCGCTATATAATGTAAGAATGAAAATACGGCAGGGAGGTCATACCATGAATATCGCGCTGATCATCGCAGGCGGACGCGGAATGCGTATGGGGCAGGAGATCCCCAAGCAGTTCCTCACCGTCAACGACAAGCCGGTCATCGCCTACACCCTCGAAGCCTTCGAAAAGCATCCCGACATCGACGTCATCGCCGTGGTCTGCGTGGAGGGCTGGGAGTCCATCCTCGCGGCGTACGCCCGTCAGTATCATATCAGCAAGCTCAAGCACATCATCCCCGGCGGACAGAACGGTCAGGGCAGCATCCGCAACGGCGTGTTCGAGCTGGAAAAGCACTACGGCAAGGACGATATCGTCCTCGTGCACGATGCCATCCGCCCCATGGTGTCTCAGGACATCATCTCCGGCTGCATCGCCACCACCGTCGCCCACGGCTCCGCCATCGTGGTCGTCCCCTGTCAGGAGGCCATGCTGGAGACCGATGACGGTGTATCCACCAACTCCTCCTATCCCCGCGACCGCCTGAAGCGCACCCAGACCCCGCAGGGCTTCCCCATCGGCGTGCTGGCCGACGCCCATCGCGAGGCGCTGGACAAGGGCATCACCAATTCCGTGGCCAGCTGTACCCTCATGGTGGAACTGGGCAAGACCATCCACTTCTGCGCGGGTTCCGAAAAGAACATCAAGCTGACCACCCCCGACGACCTTGAGATCTTCAAGGCGCTGCTGACCATCCGGGGGCTCTGATATGAGCGAGAACTACCTGAGCTTCCGCGAGATGCAGCTGTCCTGTCTGGACATGCTCCACGCCGTGGACGCCATCTGCAAGAAGAACCGCATCACCTACTTCCTCTCCGGCGGCACGCTGCTGGGCGCCGTTCGCCACAAGGGCTTCATCCCCTGGGATGACGACATCGATCTCATGATGCCCCGCGGCGATCTGGAGCGTTTCTGCAAGGCGGCGGAATCCGTTCTGCCCAAGCGCTTTCGCATGGCGGTGCCGGGTCGGGACAAGGATCATCCCTTCCCCTGGGTGCGGCTCTACGACACTGACATCACCCTTGAGGACTCGGGCATGCAGCACATGCGCACCGAGTACCTGTTCATGGACATCTTCCCCGTGGACGGCATGCCCAACGGCAAGCTCGCGGGCGACCTGTCCTTCAAGCGCATCCGCTTCCTCGACATCCTGCTGAAGTGCGCGCGCAAGAAGAAGCTCTACCCCGACGAGCGGCTGAAGTGGCTGAAAAAGCCCATCATGAAGATCGTCTCCCTCAAGCCCGTGCCCTTCTATTCCACGTGGCTCTACCGCTCCGCCGCGCGGTACGACTTCTCCAAGAAGCATTACTGCGGTGTCTACACCGTCACCCACTACGGCGCCCGCGAGCGCATGCCCGCCGAGGTGTTCCGCGGGACGGTGGATGTGCCCTTCGAGGACGGCATGTATCCCGCCCCCATCGGCTACGACACCTACCTCTCCCGCCTCTACGGGGACTACATGAAACTGCCCCCGGAGGAGAAGCGGGTATCACTGCACAACAATCACGCCCGTCGTGTGGAGGACAAGCATGTTTGACCATCCCCTCTATCTGGAAGACCTGCGGGACGCCGCCGAGGGCTTTGCGTGCCTCAGCGGCAAGACCGTCCTCATCACCGGCGCGACGGGGCTCATCGGCACCGTCATGACGGGCGCACTGGCAGGCGTCGGGGCGAAGGTCATCGCCGTGTGCCGGAACGAGGCGCGCGCAAAGGCGCGGTTCGGCAAGTACGAAAACGTCACCGTCCTCGCCGCCGATATGACTTCCGACGCTACTGTCCTCCCCGAGGCGGACTACTACGTCCACGCTGCCGCCAACGCCCATCCCGCCGCCTTCTCCAAGGATCCCGTGGGGACCATGCTGGGGAACATCAACGGCGTTCGCGCGGTCATCGAGTCCCTCCGCAGATACGGACACGGGCGCATGCTCTTCGTGTCCTCGGGCGAGGTCTACGGTCAGAATCCCGACATCCGCAGCTTTTCGGAGGGCGATTACGGGCGCATCGATCCCATGAATCCCCGCTCCTGCTACCCCGAGAGCAAGCGCGCCGCGGAGACCATGGTGGCTTCCGCCGTCCGCCAGTACGGCATCGACGGCGTCACCGCCCGCCTCTGCTACATCTACGGTCCCACCATCACCGAGGACAATTCCCGCGCCGACGCCCAGTTCCTGCGGAACGCCGTGGCGGGCGTGCCCATCCTCATGAAGTCCTCGGGCGAACAGGTCCGCTCCTACTGCTACGTGTCCGACGCCGTTCGCGGTCTTCTCACCGTGCTGGTGAAGGGCAAGGCGGGGGAAGCGTACAACGTGGCGGACAAGGGTTCCGTCATGAGCATACTGGAGTACGCCCAGACCCTGGCCTGGGTCTCCGACACCACCCTCGATTTTGACCTGCCTCCCGACTGGGAGAAGCAGGGCTATTCCCCCGTGACCCGCGCCGTTCAGAACCCCGAGAAGCTCATGGCGCTGGGCTGGACCCCCAAGCGGAACGGTCTCACAGGACTGGACCGCACCTATCGGATCCTGAAAGAAAACTGATTACAGGAGGCACACAATGAAGGGCATCATCCTCGCAGGCGGGTCGGGAACCCGACTCTATCCGCTGACTCTGGTCACCTCCAAGCAGCTGCTCCCCATCTATGACAAGCCCATGATCTACTATCCCCTGTCCACCCTCATGCTGGCGGGCATTCGGGACATCCTGATCATCTCCACCCCCACCGACACCTGCCGCTTTGAGGCGCTGCTGGGCGACGGCAGTCAGTTCGGTCTGAACCTGTCCTACGTCATCCAGCCCTCTCCCGACGGTCTGGCTCAGGCCTTCATTCTGGGCGAGGAATTCATCGGTGACGACGCCTGCGCCATGGTGCTGGGCGACAACATCTTCTACGGCAACGGCTTCTCCAAGACCCTCCGCGCCGCCGCGGAGAACGCGGAGACCAACGCCCGCGC
The DNA here is from genome assembly GCA_024404395.1 of Clostridia bacterium. Classification (GTDB taxonomy): domain Bacteria; phylum Bacillota; class Clostridia; order Christensenellales; family Aristaeellaceae; genus Faecivicinus. The sequence continues at coordinate 4,778 of JAKSPZ010000025.1, forward strand.
CACCATCTTCGGCTATTACGTCAACGACCCCGAGCGCTTCGGCATCGTGGAGTTCGACGATAACGGCAAGGTCATCTCCGTTGAAGAGAAGCCCAAGAACCCCAAGAGCAACTACTGCATCACGGGTCTGTACTTCTATCCCAAGGGCGTCGCCGCCATGGCCAAGGAGGTCAAGCCCTCCGCCCGCGGCGAGCTGGAGATCACCACCCTCAACGATATGTATCTGAAGAAAGACCTTCTGGACGTGCAGCTGCTGGGTCGCGGCTACGCGTGGCTGGACACCGGCACCATGGACTCCCTGGTGGAGGCCGCCGATTTCGTCCAGATGATCGAAAAGCGCCAGTCCATCAAGATCTCCGCCCCCGAAGAGATCGCCTATCGTAACGGCTGGATCAACAAAGACGAGCTGCTGGCCTCTGCGGAGCGCTACGGCAAGAGTCCCTACGGCGCCCATCTCCGCGCCGTTGCGGACGGAAAGGTACGGTACTGATATGAAACGCATCGACACCGCTCTGCCCGGCGTCTGCATCGTCGAGCCTCAGGTCTTCGGCGACCATCGCGGCTACTTTATGGAGACCTACTCCACCCGCGCCTTTGCCGAGATCGGCATCACCAACGAATTCGTACAGGACAATCAGTCCTTCACCGCTCAGAAGGGCGCCCTCCGCGGCATCCATTTCCAGAACGCCCCCATGGCGCAGGCCAAGCTGGTCCGCGTGACCAAGGGCGCCGTGCTGGATGTGGCGGTGGACCTTCGCAAGGGCAGCCCCACCTACCGTCAGTGGGTGGCGGTGGAACTGTCTGCGGAGAACAAGCGCATGCTGATGATCCCCCGCGGCTTCGGTCACGGCTTCAAGACCCTCACCGAGGACGTGGAGTTCTGCTACAAGGTGGATAACCTCTACAGCAAGGAATGCGACCGCGGCATCCGCTTCGACGATCCCACCATCGCTGTTGACTGGGGCGAGGTCCGCGAGGAATGCCTCAGCGCCAAGGACATGAACGGTCCCCTGCTGGACGACAGCGACTGCAACTTCATCTACGGCGAGATCTGAACAGGAGAGAAATTATGACCATCATCGTCACCGGCGGCGCCGGCTTTATCGGCTCCAACTTTATCTTCTTCCAGCTGAAGAACCACCCCGAAGACCGCATCGTCTGTCTGGACAAGCTGACCTACGCGGGCAACCTGTCCACCCTGAAGGACGTCATGGACAACCCCAACTTCCGCTTCGTGAAGGCGGATATCTGCGACCGCGAGGCCGTGTATCAGCTGTTCGAGGAGGAGCATCCCGACATCGTCGTCAACTTCGCGGCGGAGAGCCACGTGGACCGCTCCATCGAGAACCCCGGCGTGTTCCTTGAGACCAACATCATGGGCACCGCCACCATGATGGACGCCTGCCGCAAGTACGGCATCAAGCGCTACCATCAGGTCTCCACCGACGAGGTCTACGGCGACCTGCCTCTGGATCGCCCCGACCTGTTCTTCACCGAGGAGACCCCCATCCACACCTCCAGCCCCTACAGCAGCTCCAAGGCGGCCGCCGACCTGCTGGTCATGGCGTACCATCGCACCTACGGTCTGCCCGTGACCATCTCCCGCTGCTCCAACAACTACGGCCCCTATCACTTCCCCGAGAAGCTCATCCCCCTCATGATCGCCAACTGTCTGGCGGACAAGCCCCTGCCCGTGTACGGCGAGGGTCTGAACGTCCGCGACTGGCTGTACGTGGAGGATCACTGCAAGGCCATCGACCTCATCATCCGCAAGGGCCGCGTGGGCGAGGTCTACAACATCGGCGGTCACAACGAGATGCGGAACATCGACATCGTCAAGATGATCTGCAAGGCGCTGGACAAGCCCGAGAGCCTCATCACCTACGTCACCGACCGCAAGGGTCATGACATGCGCTACGCCATCGATCCCACCAAGATCCACAACGAGCTGGGCTGGCTGCCCGAGACCATGTTCAAGGACGGCATCCAGAAGACCATCCGCTGGTATCTTGACAACCGCGAGTGGTGGGAGACCATCATCTCCGGCGAATATCAGAACTACTACGAGAGGATGTACGGCAACCGATGAAGATCTTTGTGACGGGCGTGGGCGGACAGCTGGGCTACGACGTGATGAACGAGCTGAAGAAGCGCGGCATCGAAGGCGTCGGCAGCGACATCGCCCCCGAAAACGCCAACTTTGAAAACTATATCCCGCTGGACATCACCGACGCCGCCGCCTGCGAGAAGGTGATGGCGGAGGTCCGTCCCGACGCCGTCATCCACTGCGCCGCATGGACCGCGGTGGATCTGGCCGAGGACTGCCCCGACAAGGTCCGCGCCATCAACGCCGACGGCACCGCCCACATCGCGGAGGCCGCCGCCAAGGTGGGCGCCAAGGTGATGTACATCTCCACGGACTACATCTTCGACGGTCAGGGCGAGACCCCGTGGCAGCCCGACTGCGAGGACTACAAGCCCCTGAACGTCTACGGTCAGACCAAGCTGGAGGGCGAGCTGGCGGTGAAGAAGGCCACCGATCGCCATTTCATCGTCCGCATCGCGTGGGTGTTCGGTCAGAACGGCAAGAACTTCGTCCGCACCATGCTGGCGCTGTCCGAGAAGTACGACACCCTGCGCGTGGTGTGCGATCAGATCGGCACGCCCACCTACACCTTCGATCTGGCGCGGCTGCTGGCAGATATGATCGTCACCGAGAAGTTCGGCACCTACCACGCCACCAACGAGGGCGGCTACATCAGCTGGCATGAGTTTGCCGTCGCCATCTTCGAGGCGGCGGGCAAGCAGATGACGGTGAACCCCGTCACCACCGCCGAGTACGGTCTGTCCAAGGCGGCGCGCCCCTTCAACAGCCGACTGGACAAGTCCAAGCTGGTGGAGAACGGCTTCACCCCCCTGCCCCACTGGAAGGACGCGCTGGAACGCTACCTGAAGCAGATGTGAGGAATTTGATATGAAGAAACTGATCGTCTGGCTGCTGATCGCCATCGTCTGTGTTCTGCCCGCCATGGCGGAGGAGCATGTGGAGCCGCAGTACGCCGCCACCAAGGATTTCATCCGCGTGATGGACGCCAACGATTTTCAGTACACCTGCTACGGCGTCGACGACAGCGGCGATGAGTGTCTGCTGGTCCGCATGAAGAACGAGACCTACGACAGGGCGCACTTCTATTTCTTCTTCAATGAAGACGGCGATCGCGTGATCGTGTATCTGTGGAACGCCATCGATTTCAACCCCGCCCGCCGCAGCATCGTGCTGGAGGTGTGCAACAAATCCATGGTGAACTACCTCTATCCCCGCTTCTATGTGGACGATACGGACAACTCCCTCACCATGGACTACACCGCCTTCCTCCCCGAGACGGGCAAAGGCGAGGTGTGCTGGAGCATCCTCGAGATGATGGACAACATCTGGTCCGCCTGCTACCCCGATTTCGCGCCTTATGCGAAGTAAACGGATGAAAAGACCGCTTCCGACGAAGCGGTCTTTTTGTTTTGGGGGAGGGATTAGCTTGTGCCTCCCTTTGCAAAGGGAGGTGGCTCCGCGTAGCGGAGTCGGAGGG
>JAKSPZ010000250.1 GCA_024404395.1 Clostridia bacterium
TATATGTTCTACTTCAGCGGTACGGATGTTGAGGTCGCGGGTGACTCTCCCGAAACGTTGGTCAAGCTTCAGGACGGCGTACTGCACACCTTCCCACTTGCAGGCACACGCCCCCGCGGTAAGACGCCTGAAGAAGACAGAGCCCTGGAGGAAGACCTGCTCGCCGATCCCAAAGAATTGGCGGAGCACAACATGCTGGTCGACCTCGGACGCAACGACATTGGTAAGATCAGCAGGTTCGGTAGCGTTTCCGTTGAGAAGTATCACTGCATCGAGCGCTTCTCCCATGTGATGCACATCGGCTCTACCGTTCGCGGTGAGATACGACCCGAGCGTGATGCATTGGATGCTATCGACGCCATTCTCCCTGCGGGTACGCTCTCGGGCGCTCCGAAGATCCGAGCCTGCCAGTTGATTAACGACCTTGAAAACAACAAGCGCGGCATTTACGGCGGCGCCATCGGGTATCTTGACTTTACGGGAAACATGGATACCTGCATTGCGATTCGAATCGCTTATAAGAAAAACGGCAAAGTTTTCGTTCGTTCGGGCGCAGGCATCGTAGCGGATTCCGTACCCGAGAAGGAATATACGGAGTGTATCAATAAGGCTGCCGCGGTCGTAAGATCGCTGGAAGAAGCGCAGGAGGTGGAATGACATGATCGTTCTTGTGGACAACTACGACAGCTTTTCCTATAACCTCTATCAGCTCGTCGGCTCCATTGAACCCGACATCCGCGTAATTCGAAACGATGCCATGACCTGCGATGAGATCGCGGCTCTGAAACCTGAGACAGTCATACTGTCGCCCGGTCCCGGACGTCCTGAGGACGCAGGCGTCTGCGTTGAAGCGGCAAAGACGCTCGGCAAAACGATCCCGCTGCTGGGCGTATGTCTCGGACATCAGGCCATCTGCACCGCTTATGGCGCGACGGTATCTTACGCCAAGGAACTCATGCACGGCAAACAGAGCATGACAAAGCTGGCGATTGACAGCCCTATGTTTGCCGGAATTGATGAGAATGTACTTGTAGCGAGGTACCATTCTCTGGCGGCTATTGAAGACACCATGCCCGACTGCCTGCGGGTGACTGCCAGAACCGATGACGGCGAGCTCATGGCGGTGCAGCATAAGGAATACCCAATCTTTGGTGTACAGTTCCACCCGGAATCCATCATGACGCCCGATGGAAAAACCATGCTTGAGAACTTCGTGCGATTTGCTCGTGAATATCGATAAACAGGAGGAAACAAAAATGATCCGTGAAGCTATTATCAAACTGACTGAAAAGGGCGATCTTACCTATACCGAAGCTTATGACGTAATGAACGAGATCATGAGCGGCAATACCACACCTACGCAGAACGCGGCATTCCTCGCGGCATTGTCCACTAAATCCACCAAAGCAGAGACCATCGACGAGATCTCCGGTTGTGCAGCGGCTATGCGTGACCATGCCACTACGGTGGATGTGGGCGATATGGAAGTGCTGGAGATCGTCGGAACGGGCGGTGACGGGGCACAGAGCTTCAACATCTCCACCACTGCAGCCATCGTCATCGCTGCAGCAGGCGTAAAGGTTGCAAAACACGGCAATCGCGCGGCATCTTCGAAATCGGGTACAGCAGATTGCCTCGAAGCACTCGGCGTGAAGATCGATCTGACGCCCGACCAGTGCGTTAAGCTTCTTGAGCAGGCAGGGTTCTGCTTCTTCTTCGCGCAGAAGTATCACACTTCCATGAAGTATGTCGGCGCG
>JAKSPZ010000251.1 GCA_024404395.1 Clostridia bacterium
CAATTTTTTCACGGGATGCCTCCAACAGGACATATGTCGTTACAATTTACATTATAATTTTCTTATATGTCAAGGTATGTGCATTCGAAATGCACATTTTGTATCCGTCAATTCGAGATGATCGACAGGAGGCTACTCTATATGAAGAAACTGACCTACGGTATGGTCGGCGGCGGTCCCGGTTCTTTCATCGGTGAAGCCCATCGCCGTTCCATCAGCATCGACAGTCAGGCACAGCTGGTTGCCGGCTGCTTCTCCCGCTCCATCGATAAGTGCCGCATCACCGGCGCCGAGCTGGGCATCGACGAAGACCGCTGCTACGCCAGCTACGAAGAGATGGCCAAAGCAGAGGCCGCCCGTCCCGACGGCATCGATTTCGCCGTCATCGTCGTTCCCAACGTCAGCCATTATCCCGCCTGCAAGGCATTCCTCGAAGCGGGCATCAACGTCTCCTGCGACAAGCCTCTGTGCTTCACCTCCGAGCAGGGCGAAGAGCTGGTGCGTCTGGCCAAGGAAAAGAACCTTCTGTTCATGGTCACCTACACCTACACCGGTCATGTGACCGCAAAGCATATCCGTCAGTACATCGCCGACGGCAAGCTGGGCAAGATCCGCAACGTTATGGCGGAATATCCCCAGGGCTGGCTGGCTTATGAGGGCGAATGGGGCGGCAAGCAGGGCGAATGGCGCTGCGACCCCAAGCAGTCCGGCGGCGTCAACTGTCTGGGCGACCTCGGCACTCACGTTGAGAACGCCGTGGCAATGATGACGGGGCTGAAGATCAAGCGCGTCCTCGCCAAGATGGACGTGGTCGTTCCCGGCCGTGTGCTGGACGACAACGATCTGGTCATGGTGGAATACGAAGGCGGCGCCATCGGTACCTACTGGACCAGTCAGTTCGCCATCGGCGCGGACAACGATCTGGCCGTCCGCATCTACGGCGACAACGGCTCCATCCTGTGGAAGCAGACCGAGAGCGAGAAGGTCACCATCATCACCCGCGACGGCACCACCATCGAGCGTCATCGCGGCAACGGCGGCATCGAAGCAAGCGCCGCCAAGTACGGACGCCTGCCCTCCGGTCACAACGAAGGCTGGCTGGAGTCCATGGGCAATCTGTACCGTTCCCTGATCGAGTGCATCCGCGCCAAGAAGGACGGCACTTTCACCCCCGATATGATCGACTTCCCCACCGTGGAAGACGGACTGGAAGGCGTACGCTTCGTGGAAGCCTGCGTCAAGTCCAACAACAACGGCAACGTCTGGGTCGATATGTAACAGACCCACTCCCATAAATCAACAAAGAGCGGTGATAAAATGCAACAGGATTTGCTGGTAATGCAAGGTATCGATAAATCCTTCCCCGGCGTACATGCGCTCAAGGACGTTTCCTTCTCCCTGAGACGCGGCGAAGTCCATGGCCTCATCGGCGAGAACGGCGCAGGTAAGTCCACCCTGATGAAGGTCCTCAGCGGCGTCCATCAGGCGGAGACGGGCAAGATCTTCTGGGAAGGTCAGGAGATCAAGATCCATTCCACCAATGAAGCGACCGCAACGGGTATCAGCATCATCTATCAGGAGCTGAACCTGATGCCCAACATGAGCATCCGCGAGAACATCTTCCTCGGCCGTGAGCACACCAAGGGTAAGTTCTTCATGGACTATAAGAAGACCACCGCGGAAGCCAAGAAGTACACCGAGATGGTCGGTCTGGATGTGG
>JAKSPZ010000252.1 GCA_024404395.1 Clostridia bacterium
GTTTCGCAGCGCATCTTCAAAGCTCTCCGATTCAAGAAATGCTTCCAGCGCCTGAGGTACACTGCCCTGAGCAGTCACATCGAAGGCATAATAAGGGCGGATCTCGTCCAGCGTCCTGTCCAGCGGATAGAACTGTCGGAGCACATTCCGCATCTCCTGCTTCGTCGCCCCGTCCATGGCGAGGAAGACCGCCATGGCGGCTGCCTGAGCCCCGCGTATCCCCTCGGGGTGATTGTGGGTGACCGATGCGGTCACGCTTGCTTTCTCCAAGGCATCGCGTGCAAGGATGGCGCATTCACCGCAGGGCGAGACGCGCATGGCGCCGCCGTTTCCGTAACTGCCGTAGGGCAGCGGTTCGGCGGAATCCAGCCAGTTTCTGAAACTGCGTCCATAGCCTCCGCGCCCGCAGGGATAGTCTGCCGCGATCTCGCGCATGGCACTTGCCGTCGCTTCAAAGAGGTCCGTTCCGTTGTCGATGTGATCAAGCAATGCCTTGCCGACAGCAATGGTCATCAGCGTATCGTCCGTATAGCTGCATCCGTCGGAAAGGATCGGAAAATCCTTCGTCTTGATGTTATCGAACTCGTAGACAGAACCCACGATATCGCCGATTATTGCACCAATCATCGAAATCGCCTCCTTCTGCAGGTATTATAGCGACTACACTTGCTGATGTCAAATTGTTATTTATTGCGTGTAATCCTTGCAATCACTCGTTTTTTTCGATATAATATCCCTATTATATGCAAATCCGACCGAAAGGATTGAACACCATGATCAAGCGTTCCGACAGACTTGAAAAAGTCCATTCCGATATTCGCGGTCCTCTTTACGAGGAAGCACTCCGCATGGAGAACGAGGGCGTCAACGTCCTGAAGCTGAACACCGGTAACCCCGGCCGTTTCGGTTTCAAGCTCCCCAACAGCGTCCGTCAGGCACTGGCCCTTCACATCGATGAGGCCGTCCCCTACACCGATATCCGCGGCATGTCCGCTGCCAGAAACGTCATCTGCACCTACCACATCGGTCGCGGTCTGCAGGGCATCATGCCTTCCGACGTCTTTATCTGCAACGGCGTCTCCGAGGCCGCTTCCATGGCAATGACCGCACTGGTCGGCACGGGCGAAGAGATCCTCATGCCCTCCCCCTGCTACTCCCTGTGGAGCAACAACGCCTACATCTGCGGCGGTAAGCCCGTGTTCTACACCTGCGATCCCAACAACGCCTGGAATCCCGATCCCGAGGACATCGCCTCCAAGATCACCGAGCGCACCAAGGCGATCCTGATCATCAACCCCAACAACCCCACCGGCGCCGTCTACAGCCGCGAGACCCTGCTGGCCATTGCCGACATCGCCCGCAAGAACCATCTGGTCATTCTGGCCGATGAGATCTATGACCGTCTGGTCATGGATGATCTGCGTCATCTTTCCATCGGTGCGCTGGCACCCGATGTTCCCTGCATCACCTTCAACGGTCTTTCCAAGTCCCACATCATCTGCGGTTTCCGTTGCGGCTGGATGGTCTTCTCCGGCCCCAAGGGCGAACTGGACGAGATCAAGACTGCCGTTACCCAGCTCGCCAGCATGCGCCTCTGCGGCAACGCCCTGACCCAGCTGGTCATCCCCGCCGCATTGGTCGACAGCGAGAGCACCCGTGAGATGATCATCCCCGGCGGACGTCTGTTCGAACAGC
>JAKSPZ010000253.1 GCA_024404395.1 Clostridia bacterium
CCGCCATTTTTCGCGCCGATGAACACGACCTCGATGAGGTAGATGGGTGCGTAGATCAGCAACGGGATCATGCCGGTGATGATGTGGCGTTTGCCCAGCTTCGAACCGCCGTCAAACCACAGAAAGGAGATCAATCCCACCAGCGGGGTCAGCAGATGGAGGTACAGGGTAGGTCCGCCAAGCTGGCTGGCGAAGCCGAGCACGGGACCGAGCCATACGAGCACCGTCAGCATGGTGAGCGTAACCGCTACGACGGAAGTGAGCTTCAGCAGAAAGGCAAACCGCGGCACACAGTCTTTACCGCTCCTGAAAGAACGGATGGCATAGGGAAGCTGGATCAATCCGTTGATGCCGAGATACAGGTTCGACAGCGTGGTGAAATAGATCATGGTGTTCCGCAGGCGGATGCCGAAACTGAGCTGCGCGGGATTGTATTCCGCCACAGCCAGTATGGGCAGGATGGCCATGGGGATGATGAGGGCGTTGAGTATCGCGGAGACCAATGCACGCTTCTTAGTGGCAGACATTATCAATAGCCTCTTTCGCGATCGACCACATTCGTCAGAGGTTCACCCTTCAGGTAAGCGGCAAGGTTGTCGCGGCAGATCTCATAGATGCGGCCTGCGTTGATGTAGTCTGCATCCAGACCGCTCACATGGGGCGTCAGGATGACGTTGTCAAGTTCCCACAGCGGGCTGTCGGTGGGCAGCGGTTCGACCTCATAAACGTCCAGCACGGCGCCGCCGATGCGCTTGTTCTGCAGCGCCTCGATCAGAGCGGTCTGATCCACGGTAATGCCGCGTCCGCAGTTGACCAGAATGGCGTCGGGTCTCATAGCGGCGATGACTTCGCGGGAGATGAGCTGCTTGGTCTCTTTCGTGTTGGGGAGGGAGAGGACGACGGCATCCGCGCCCGTGACCGCTTCGATGATCTGATCGGGACCGTACACCGCATCAAAGTTCTCGGTGGGGCGAGGCGTGCGACGGACACCGCGGACGGTAGCGCCCAGTGCCTTGACGCGACGGGCGAAATTGCTGCCGATGTCACCCATGCCGATCACGGCGATGGTGCTGCCCCAGATGGAGCGGCACGGCGGCACGTACTGCCACTTGCGTTCGGCGGCATTCTTCATATAGGTGGGGAGGTTGCGCAGCATCATCAGAAGTCCGGTCAGCATGAACTCGGAGATGGAGATGCCGAAGGCACCCGAGGTGTTGGTCAGCACCACATCGGGATTGGCGTAGACATCGGGGCAATAGGCTTCAGCGCCGTCACAGGGGATCTGGAGCCACTGCAGGTTCTTCATTTCCCGAGTCAGTTCTGCGGGGCAATGACCGATGAAAGCAATGCAGTCACGAAGCTCGTCGATGGTGGGCATGTCGGTACCGTAAACGACGGGTTCATGTCCTGCGGAAATGATCATATTATTCAATGTGCGCTGCTGTGCCTCGTTGAAAGGGACACGTCTGAAAGCGATCTTCATGGTTTTCACCTCGAAAATTGTTTTCTCAATAATACGATAGAGAGCATCAAAAGTCAA
>JAKSPZ010000254.1 GCA_024404395.1 Clostridia bacterium
GTGCTCTGCGCGGCCTCCGTGCATCTCGTTCTTGCCATCCGCAGCCGAGCAGTACCGGAAGCGCTTATTGCAGTACCCGCAGGCGACAGCCGCACCGGCCTCAGCGCAGGGCGCGGCCGCAGCACTGCCCTTGACAAAGTCGTGGCCCTCGGGCTTGACAGCCTTGGTGGTGGACAGGGCATTGCCGTTAATGTCGTAGTAGGTGATGCTGAGGTCCTTTGCCTCGTCGATCTTGGCGACGAATGCCTTGGCCGCGATCTTTCGGGAATGAGAGGAATATTCGACGTCGTTCAGGCAGCCGCCGGAGGCATAGGTGAAGTTGATGGGCTGGCCGTCCAGCTCGTCGGTATAGACGATGCCGTAGTGGGGGTCTTCCTCGTCGTGGTTGTGGCCCCAGAGGAAGACGAGCTGATGGGTATCGCCGTACTTGGTCAGGGTGCTGATGACATCCTCACCAAGGGTCATTTCCTGCTCATAGTTGTGGGCGGGGAAATGGGAAACGACGAAAATGGGCTTGTCGGTGGGAGCGGTAGCAAGATAGCTGTCCAGCTTGGCGATGTCCTCGGCGACGAAGACGTTGCTGTCTTCCTCGGAGCCGAAGCTGTACAGGACGTAATCGTCATGCTCCTCCACGTAGCCGTTCTGGCGGAACTGCTTCGCCACGGCATTGGTGGTATCTCTGGTGTAGTTGCCGTTGTGCCATTCATGGTTGCCCAGAACGAAGAACGTGTTGAGCACGTGTTCATTGCTGGCAGCAGTCTCGATGACCTTGCCGACGTGATCCCAGAAGGCTCCGCTGACGATGGACTTGTTGCCGTCGCCGTTGTCGCCGCAGGAGATGAACGAATCAAAGTAGATGCCGCCGAAGTCCTCGGAAGCTTTGTTGATCAGGCTGTCAAGGCGCTCGATGGATTCCTGCGTATCCGCGGGAAGGCTGGAGGAGAAGTCTGCTCTGTACTTGTAGTGGGGGTCGGAGGTGACGAACAGATAGGTATCCTTCTGATCGGCTGCGCGGTCGCCCTTCTTCCAGAGCTGAACTTCAACGGTGCCGGTGCCGGAAACGAGCTTGCCGCCCTCGATGGCAGCGTTCTGCAGCTTGCCGTCGGCATAGGCAAAGGAAGCCGCACCGCAGGTCAGCTTGCCGTTTTCGAACTTCCAGACAGCCGCATCGCCGATCTGGCTCATGCGGGTACCGGAAGCGAAATCTTCTCTCAGCGCAAACTGATCGGTGACGACGTAGTTGACGGTCACTTTCTTTTCGGGGTCCTCGGTCGCGGTAGAGCTGCTCAGGACCTTGCTGCCGTCGGGATTGCAGACGTAAGCCTTGAAGGGGCTTGCGGGCACGGCGGTCAGCTTCTTGCCGTCGGCATCGTACAGGGCGATGGGGTCGGCATTGGTCTTGCTGACGGTGAAGGCGCTGCCGCTGAACAGCAGGAAGTACTTGCTGCTGGTGTTGTTCTGCATGGTAACGCCGCCGTCCTCCGCCATGGTGAGGCTCCAGGAGGACTGGGAGTTGACGGAGCTGCCGG
>JAKSPZ010000026.1 GCA_024404395.1 Clostridia bacterium
GACGGACAGACCGTGGATCAGGCAGCCGCTGCCGATGTACTTGGTCCCCTGATGCTTGGGATCGCGGGTATCGTAGCCGCTCTCGATGCCGCCCATGAGGGTGGACAGGAAGGGGACCTGCAGGATGGAGACGGCCTCGGAGCACTTGTTGGCGCAGGCGATCATCTCATCGGTGTAGGCTTCCAGATTCTTGTAGAAGGCTTCGCGGATATTGGTCACTAGTGCCGCCGCGTCCGCATAGCCCTGCTCTGCCAGCGTCTTGCCGTACTGCTCGCCGGACAGGGTGGACTTGCCGCCGCTCAGGGTCAGCTCCAGCACCTTTGCCAGATTCAGCCAGCTGTTGGTGGTGTTGCCGTTGTCCTTGCCCATGATGAGGGCTTCCTGACAGCCTGCGACGGAGTAGTCTTCCAGATCGGCTTCCTCGACGCCGTTCTTGTCGTGAAGGATCTTGAAGACGGAATCGTCATTGAAGAAGGAGGGAGTCAGGTGGCCGGGGGTGAAGAGGAACTTGCCCATCTCGCGATAGAGTGCCTCGGGCGTGTTCTTGTGGAGCTTGACGGACAGGATGGGCTGGGGCAGCATCATGTCGTAGTAAGCGTCGAACAGGGCGTAGGAAGTGGCGTTGGTCATGTCTTCGCCGCTGTTGGACTTGCCGCCGATGATGAGGTTCTGGGAGATGGCCCAGCTGCGGTCGCCGACGTTGTAGAACACCAGCAGGTGCTTCAGCAGTGCGGCCGCCATGTCGCGGTCGGTATCTTCCTCGGCTCTGTAGGGCTCAAAGATGCGGTCCGCGTTGCCGACGGAGAAGGCGTAGGGATTGGGGGTCTGCTCAAGGCACATGACCTGCCACATGATGAGGAAGGACTGGACGGCTTCATACATATCGTCCGCGCCGTTCTCGGGGACCTTCTTCAGCGTCTCGGACATAAGGGTGAAGAGCGCCTTCTTGCTGCCCTCGGCCTTCGCTGCCTTTTCGGCGGCGATGTCCGCATAGCGATGGGCGATCACGATGGCGGCATCCAGCGCGATGTCCATGGCGGTGTAGTTGTTCAGCTTCTCGGGATCGGTCTCTGCGGCCTTGTGAGCGGCGATGTCCGCCTTCAGGGCTTTGATGCCGCCCTTGAGGGTGGGACGGATGTCGGGGATGAGGTGACCCGTGACCTGCTCGATGAAGTAGACCGCTTCCTTGGTGTGACCGTTGGCCATGTCATAAGCCTCGACCAGGGTCTTGGCATAGGGCGTGGTCTTGTTGTATTCCTTCAGGTCTGCGATGCGCTCGGCGGTGATGTCGCCGATGGGATCGATGTCGCCGAAGACGGCAACGGGATCGCAGTAGCCCGCGAACTGATCCACCTTGAAGGCGGGATTGATCAGGGCGTAGGTGCGGGCGAAGGCGTCATCCTGGGTGCCTGCATAGATGCTGTAATCGCTGATCCACAGGGGCAGGCGCTTGGCGACTTCCACCAGCGTCTTGGCGATGCGGATGCAATCGGGGTCGTCCTTGAAAGCGGTGTCGCACTCACGGACGATCTCCTTGGCGAGGAACCAGCCTTCCAGATGGTCGATGGCGCGCTCTTCCTTGAAGCGCTCTTTTGCCATTGCAGAGATCTCAACGGGGGAAAGAATGGATTCGATTCTCATTATTGTTTCCGCCTTTCACGATTATGTTCTCTTATAGGTCCCGCCGATGGCGGTGATGCCCTCGCGAATCGCCTTCAGCGATTCCGCAGACACACGCGCGTCCTCGGTCATTTTGTACATATAGCCGCATTCGGCCCATTTCTTCTTGCCGTATTCATGATAGGCAAGGACTTCGAAGGTGACGTTCTCACCCTTGATCTCATCAAAGAACTTCAGGAACTTCTCCCGATCCTCATCACTGTCGTTCACGCCGCCGATGAGGGGCACGCGCACGTGGAGGTTGGGATGCTTTTCCGCCGCCAGCCTGAGGTTGGCATTGACGGACGCCATGGGCATGCCCGTGTAATGAAGATGCTTGTCTTCGTCGCAGGACTTGCAGTCCATGATCAGCTGATCGATGACAGGGAACAGCTCGGCAAGACGGGGATGGGTGCCGTTCGTCTCGATGCAGGTGTGGATGCCCGCCTCATGGAGCCGGGTCAGCGCTTCTTTCAGCGCCTCGAACTGACCCGTCGCCTCGCCGCCGGTAAAGGTCACGCCGCCGCCCTCGTAGAACATGGGACGGGAGGAGATCGCCGCGCGGACGATCTCGTCGACGGTCATCTCCGTGTAGGACAGGCGCATGCCCTTGGTGCGGTGCTCGGTAATGCACGCCCGATCTTCGCATTCCGCGCAGATCATGCGGTCCACCCTGTGGTCACTGACGGCACCGTGGGGACAGATCTCGTCCAGCAGCCACTCGCTGTCCGCCACCAGTGCGCCCGAGAAGTCCATGCCCTCGGGATTGGCGCACCAGGGACACTTCATATTGCAGCCCTGAAGATGATAGACGAGACGGTTGCCGTCGCCGTCCTGAGAATAGTTGAAACCCTGCTGGAATACTTTCATGGGTCAGCTCCGTTTCATGTGGAAGAAATCCTTGTTGCGCTCATACAGCCCCGTGAATACGGCGTAGCCGTCGTCGTATCTGCCGCGGTTGGCGGGATCGGGCAGAACGGGCGCATCACTGAGGTGGACCGCCGCGTTGCAGGCTTCTTCGTAATCCTTGAAATCGCCCAGCGCCACCGCCGCGGTCAATGCCGCGCCGATGCAGGCCTGCTCGTTCTCGGTGTTGGTATAGATGGGGCAGCCGAAGTTGTCCGCCTGCATCTGCAGGAACAGACGTCCTCTGGCGCCGCCGCCCGCCGCGATGATGCGGTCGCAGTTGACGCCCAGCCCGCTCATGATGTCCTTGGACATGCGCAGACCGTAGATGATGCCTTCCATGGTGCTGCGGATGAGATGGGCGCGGTTGTGCATGGTGGTCATGCCGAGGTAGATGCCTCGGGCATCGGGATCGTTGAAGGGGGTACGCTCGCCGCTGAGGTAAGGCAGGAACACCAGTCCGTCGCTGCCCGCGGGAACGGTGGACGCCAGCGCGGTCATATCATCATAGGAATCCATGTAGAGCATGTTGTTCTTCAGCCACTTGAGGGCGATGCCGCCGCTGAGGTGGGCGCCCATCATCAGCCACAGGTTCTTGTGGGCGTGGCAGAAGGTATTGGTGCGGAACTGCGCATCATACACGGGCTCGTTGAACGCGCCCGAAAGCTGGCAGGAAGTGCCGATGTTGGCCGCCAGAATGCCGGGACGGATGATGCCGTTGCCCACGTTCATCATCAGCGTGTCGCCGCCGCCGAAGGCGATGGGGATGCCTGCGGGCAGTCCCGTCTCTCGGCTGCATTCCGCCGTGGTCACGCCCGCGATCTCGCAGGCCTCGCGGCTCTCGGGGAAGATGCTGCGGTCAAAGCCCAGTCGGTCGATGATGTCCCACGCCCAGGTGCGGTTCTTGATGTCAAACACCACGCCCGAGGACGCGTCGGTCATCTCCGTGCCGATCTCCCCGCACATCCTGTAGCGGATATAGTCCTTGGGGAACATGACCGTGCGGACCTTTTCGAAGGTCTCGGGCTCGTGATCCTTCAGCCACATGAGAGAAGAGACCATAAAGCCCGTGGAGAGGGAGTTCAGCGCCACACTGCGGTATTCGTCCTTGCCGATGATGGAATAGATCTTCTCGATCTCAGCGGCGGAACGCTGGTCCGCCCAGATGATGGCGTTGCGCAGCAGGTTGCCGTCCTTATCCAGCACCACCATGCCGTGCATCTGTCCCGAATAGCCGATGCCCCGAAGGTCGGTCATGCGGTCCCCGTAGCGGGAAGACAGCTCGCGCAGTGTCCGTACCGTCGCCTGCCAGAGCAAGGACATATCCTGCTCCGCCATTCGGATCTCGGGTTTGATGATATCATAGCCTTCATATGCGGTGCCGACGATCCTGCCGGTGCCGTCCATCAACAGGGATTTCACGCCGGAGGTGCCGACGTCGATGCCGATGTAACAGTTCATGGCCAAACCTCCCCTTTTTAACTTTCCACATTATAACACAGCCGCTGTCGGATTGCTATATGGTCCCCTCAAAAAACCCAGTCTCAGCGAAAACGTTTCCTACGTATAATCTTCGCAAGACGCTCAACTCAAATTAATGCTGTTGATGTATAATACAGTCGAAACAGGAAAGGAAGTGTGTTTATGCAGACGCTCCGAAGCAAAAAAGGTTTTATCTGTGACATGGACGGCGTGATCTATCACGGCAACAAGCTGCTGCCCGGCGTAAAGGAATTCGTCGATTGGCTGCAGCGCAACGATAAGAACTATCTGTTTCTGACCAACTCCAGCCAGAGCACCCCCCGCGAGCTCCAGCAGAAGCTGCTCCGCATGGGGCTGGACGTGGACGCCTCCCACTCCTACACCTCCGCACTGGCCACCGACAACTATCCGAACAAGCAGGCCCCCGGCTGCAGCGCGTTCATCATGGGCGACCATGGTCTCGCCAACGCACTGTACGATGCGGGCATCAACTATAACGACGTGGACCCCGATTACGTGGTCATCGGCGAACCCGCAGGCTACGGCATCGATATGATCACCAAAGCCATCCGCCTGGTCAATAATGGTGCCAAGCTCATCGGCGCCAATTACGACCTGACCGGTCCCATCGAGAGCGGCATCGCTCCCGCCTGCCGCGCCCTCGTCGCCCCCATCGAACTGGCTACGGGCAAGAAGGCGTATTACGTCGGCAAGCCCAATCCCCTCATGATGCGCACGGGTCTCCGCCTGCTGGGCGTCCATTCCGAAGATGCCGTCATCATCGGCGACCGCATGGATACGGACATCATCGCGGGCATCGAGTCGGGTCTGGACACCGTTCTGGTGCTCTCCGGCGTCACCACCAAGACCGAATGCGAGTCCTTCCCCTATCGTCCCCGTCTGATCCTTGAAGGCGTCGGCGATATCATCGGCGACATCGCGGAATGATCGAAAGCCGCTCCCTTCCGGGGGTGGCTTTTTGTCTTAAGAATAAAGCACAATTTTTGATATTCATCGTTAAACAGTTGCCAAACGCTTTTTATTGATATATAATTATCGATAAGCAAGTAGCGAATTGAAGGGGCCGTACGGATCCGTCAAAGGCCGCCGGATCCGCCATCCGAAATGAGCGCCCCCTGCAATATACGACATCAAAGGAGGAACCCGAACCATGCGAATCATCCAGGCATCCGAGATCACAAAGACCATTCGCCGCCTTTGCATCGATGCGAACTGCCATCTGCCCGCTGACATGAAGGACCGCATCACCTGCGCCCGCGCCAACGAGAAGTGGCCCGTCGCCCAGGAGATCCTCGACCGCATTATCGAAAACTATACCATCGCCGACACCAACAACGTCCCGATCTGCCAGGACACCGGCCTTGCCTGCGTCTTTGTCGAGATCGGTCAGGATGTGCACGTTGAAGGCGACCTGACCGAGGCCATCAACGAAGGCGTCCGTCAGGGCTATACCGACGGTTACCTCCGCAAGTCCGCCGTCCGCGATCCCATCGACCGCGTGAACACCAAGGACAACACCCCCGCCATGATCTACTTCGACATCGTTCCCGGCGACAAGCTGAAGCTGACCGTTGCCCCCAAGGGCGCAGGCAGCGAGAACATGAGCCGTCTGGCCATGCTCAAGCCCTCCGACGGCATCGAAGGCGTCAAGGACTTCATCGTCAAGGCCGTTGAAGAAGCAGGCCCCAACCCCTGCCCGCCCATCATCGTCGGCGTCGGCGTCGGCGGCACCTTCGACAAGGCCGCATTCATGGCCAAGAAGGCACTGGTCCGCAAGACCGACGAGCGCAATGCCGATCCCTTCTGGGCCGGTGTTGAAGCCGAGCTCCTCGAGCGCATCAACGCACTGGGCATCGGACCCCAGGGCTTCGGCGGCGCCACCACCGCACTGGCCGTCAACATCGAAAAGTGCGCGACCCACATCGCCTGCCTGCCCGTTGCCGTCAATATCAACTGCCACGTGACCCGCCACGAATCGGAGGTGCTGTAAGATGTCTAAGACCATTCATACGCCCCTGACGCGCGAAATGGCGCGTACCCTGAAGTCCGGCGAGAGCTGCCTGATCACCGGTACCATCTACACCGCCCGCGACGCCGCCCACAAGCGCCTCTGCGAGCTGGTCGCCAAGGGTGAGAAGCTGCCTCTGGATATCGAGAACGCCATCATCTACTTCGTCGGCCCCACCCCCGCCAAGCCCGGCCAGGCCATCGGCTCCGCAGGTCCCACCACCTCCTACCGCATGGACGCCTACTCCCCCACCCTGATCAACATCGGCCAGACCGGTATGATCGGTAAGGGCAAGCGCAGCGCGGAAGTCGTCAACGCCATGAAGGCCAACGGTGCCGTTTACTTCGGTGCCATCGGCGGCGCAGGCGCTCTGCTGAGCAAGTGCATCAAGAAGGCCGAAGTCATCGCTTATGACGATCTGGGCGCCGAGGCTATCCGCCGTCTGGAAGTCGAAGATTTCCCCGTCGTCGTCATCATCGACTCCGAGGGCAACAACCTCTACGAGACCGGCCGCAACGCCTATCTGGAGACCCTGAAGTAATTTTTTCAACCCGAAGCAAGCCGTAATTTGCGTTTTTCTTTGCGTAAATACGGCTTGCTTTTTTGTTTTGTGATTGTTATAATATTAACATCATATGAGTGGAAGTCGGTTATGGTTCCGCTCATGAATAATACGGAGGTATTCAAATGAAAAAGCTTGTTTCCGTTCTGTTGGTTCTTGCAATGATCCTCTCCCTCGGCATGACCGCCATGGCAGAGGCAACGATCAGCGAAAACGCCCTGATCGGCATCATCCTCCCCACCAAGGAAGAGTCCCGCTGGCTCAACGACCAGAAGTACTTTGAGCAGTACTTCGGCGACCTGAACTACGAGATCCTGTTCAGCCAGAACAACTCCGCAACCGAGAAGACCAACGTTGAGACCCTGATCAGCCGCGGTGCCGAGGTCATCGTCCTCTGCGCTTATGACGCCGCCGCCGCTGCCGCCGCAGTCAACTCCGCCAAGGAAGAGGGCATCGTGGTCATCTCCTACGACCGCCTCATCATGGGCACCCCCAACCTTGACTACTACGTCACCTTCGACAGCCGTTCCGTCGGTCAGGCTCAGGCTGACTACCTGATCCAGCAGGCTGAAGGCAAGACCGGCGTCAACCTGCAGCCCTACATCGCTGACGGCACCTTCATCGTCCGCAACTGCGACAAGGCTGTCGAGTACATGGACAACGGCGACCTGACCCGTGACGAGATGATCGCCATCATGCAGACCATCGACTCCGAGTGGAACATGGCCACCTGTAAGGCACTGGCCGAAGCACATCTGACCGCCGCAGGCTCCGACGCCAAGGGTGAAGTCTTCGTTCTCGGTCCCGCCGACGACGATTGCTGCCGCGCTCTGTCCGATGCCTTCTCCGCAGACGCCGAGGTCGAGACCCTGGTCATCACCGGCGCCGACGGCGTTGAAGCTTCCGTTCAGTACATCATCGACGGCAAGCAGTCCATGACCGTCTATAAGGATTCTCAGGCTCTGGTCACCGGCACCCTCGCCATCATCGAGGCCCTCAAGGCCGGCGAAGAACCCGCCACCGACACCACCTACAACAACGACGCTATGGATGTTCCCACCGTTCAGGCCGATGTCGTCACCGTTACCGCCGACAACATCGCTGAGGTGTTCTTCGCCACCGGCGTCTATGACGGTTCCAAGTTCACCGGTTGGAACTGATCTCCAACTAAACCTTTCAAGAAATGAGCGGGTCATTCCGCTCATTTCTTTATGACCGCTATCTGAAATCCGGCAGGCAGGTGTTATTGTGAGTAACAATATTTTGGAAATGCGGAACATCTCCAAGTCGTTCCCCGGCGTAAAGGCGCTGAGCAACGTGAATTTCGCCGTCAAAGAAGGCGAGATTCACTGTCTCGTAGGTGAGAACGGCGCGGGTAAATCCACATTGATGAAAGTCCTATCGGGCATCCACAAATACGGAAGCTACGAGGGCGACATCGTCTACACCGGCGAGATCATGAAATTCCACGGCATCCGCGACAGCGAAAACGCAGGCATCGCCATCATCAATCAGGAGCTGGCGCTGATCCCCGAGCTGACCATCGCGGAGAACATCTTCTTCGGTCACGAGATCATGAAGGGCCGCCTGATTAACTGGAACGAGACCATGGTCCAGGCCGCAAAATATCTGAAGATGGTCCGCCTCAACGAG